>NZ_JACJPT010000019.1:0-62538 GCF_014696195.1 Sphaerospermopsis sp. FACHB-1094
CTTCGACACCGCCCTTCGACACCGCTCAGGACAGGCTCAGGACAGGCTCAGGACAGGCTCAGGACAGGCTCAGGACAGGCTCAGGACAGGCTCAGTACAAGTCGCTCAGTACAAGTCAAAATAGCTAAAACCCTTTACCTGTAAAGTTTTCGGATTTATATGGCTAACGCCACGCTACGCTATCAGCAAACCCTATTTACCTCCTGCCTCTTGCCTCGCTCATGATCATAATGTTGGCACAATTCTTTACTAGCTGTGCAGCAAGTTCAAATTGAGGAAATTTTTACTAATTCGTAATTCGTAATCAGTATTTAATAGGTTCAAGCCTACATAAATTGTAATTGCGAATTATGAATTATGAATTATGATGATATGTTTTTTATGATCAAATTGAATTTTACCTTGTTGTTGGAACTGACTCAGTAAGCGTGTAATTGTGACTCTGGTAGTACCACAGATATTGGCAATATCTTCATGAGTGAGGCGAAAACAAAGGCGTGTTCCTTCAGGTACTGGTTCTCCAATTTGCTGTTTTAAAAGTTCTAATAAATGCTGTAATCTTGCTGGTACTTTTCGCTGACCAGCAATAAATAAAAAAGATTGTGTTTGTTGTAATCGCTGTTGAATTTTAGGTAATAGGATTTTATTGAGGTTGGGTGTAGCTGCAATTTCTGAAAGGTAAATTGGTACTACTTCGACATCTGCAATGGCTGTGGCTTGGTAAATGGGTAAAGATGTCATACTAGAGCCAAAAATCATGCCTGGTTTTGCTAACCCTGTGATTATTTCTGCACCTGTTTCACTAAATGCAGTGAGTTTAACTAAACCATGACGAACAAACCAAATTAATAAAGGAATGAGGGTAATAATTTCTCCTTTGGAATGTTTATGTATAGGACGATTTTCAATTAGGTCGGTGAAATTTTTAACATCTGTTGATTCTACTGGCTGATAAGCAACACTTTTATGTATTAACCAGTGTAATTTCGTCTGTTGCTGATTGGCAACAGATTTGACTTTCAAAGAGGCATCAAATGAATCATCATGACGTGGCTGTAATCGTAATAATATTTCTCGGATTTGCTCAGATTTAGATATCTGATTAATTGTGCTGAAAAAGTAGGAGTGTTGTTCTTGTGAAATGAAATTTGTTATTGGTTTTCCAACTAGAACATTTTGGTCAATGTTTAGTAATTGTGATGCTAATCGGTTGGCTTCTTGGATAATACCCTGTTGATCAGTTACTAAATAAGCTGCTGGTGCAAATTCAAATAATTCTTGGTAATGTTGGCGTTGTGTTTCCAGCAAGGTGCAATTTTGCATGAGTTCTTCGTTTTGCTGGTAAAGTTCCTCAGCTGCTAATTGCAACATTTTTGAGGTGCTATGTAGTTCTTTAAATGCTTGGGGTAGTAGATCAGAGGGAATCCAGGGTAATAAGGTAGCAGTTTGGTATAAATCTGCTAAATACTGGTGTAATGCTTCTGATCGTTGGATAAATAGTTGTATGTTCACTTTTAATTCCCGCCTTTATATGGATATTGAGTCAAAAATTCCATTACTTTAAATTTGGGAAACTTTTTTTATACTCTTTTTAAGGTGTTAAAAAATGAAAATTTATTATATTTTAAGTTTTACTTAATCATTTGGTAATTTGTTTTAACGTTTTATTATTCATATATATATATATATATATATATGAATAATAAGTTTATTGTATTAAAACTGTTTATTTTTTAGCTTTTCTATGTTTACTTGTAGTTTACATTATAATGCTTAATTGATGCAAATAACCAGATTGTTGATATCTGACGCACCCTATTAATGTGCCAGTTGCGTAAGTCGTCCACTGATAACTATATTTGTCTATAGATTGTGCAAATTTGTGGGATACTGAGATTGGCGATCGCCTGATTTTTTGTGAGCTTTGTTGCCATTTTGCTGATCATGCTGGGTTTGTATCTCATACCATTCACTCATGCAATATTCTGACCAACAAAAGCAGTATTCATACCAACAAAAATCACATAAGTTGGAATCTGCTATTTGCTCTCCGTTGGATACAGGTTTGACGCTATTATGAGGACAGTGAATATAATTACTCATTGGTGTTAACTCCTTTTTTGAATGAAAACAACAGCTTTATTAAGTTATTTGTATTACTCAGTTTCTAGACAAATTTGCTTATGAAGCTTTCCAGCAATTTCCCAAGTAAAGTTAGTTTCTATAAATTATCTGGCATTATGAGAGAGTTGATTTATAAGTTGTGAATCTTCAAAAATTTGACTAATAGCTTTTATGTATTCTGCGGGTTATTTTGCTTTTAATGCTCGTCGTGGTGTGTTGATACTATCTACAGCAAGTCCTTCTAACCCGCGATCGCTTCCCACCACTGGAATACCTGCGGACATCGCTTCTAGTACCGCTTCGCAGAAGTCAAAAGTCAAAATTCAAAACCAAGACAGCATAGGATTGTCGGAGATTGAGAATGGTTGGTTTATTTACGCCGTGCTGTACTAGATTTACTAAGAGATTGACCAAAATATCATAGCACCATGTTCCTTTAGAGACTAAAATAAATACAACAACCAAAGCTAACTTTTAATAGCTTATTCAGGAAGCAATGACTAGAAATTTTCATAATAGTTTAGTGTTTAGTGAAAAATGGTACAGATTAGGGTTAACATAATAAAAGTGTGTCAATTTTTCTCTTTTTAACCTAGATTAGTCATAGTTCGCAGCCAGCAACATTAAGCACATGGATACTAACCAGTTAAAATTTGTATTAAAACTATTGGGATGTCCCAACTACCGCGCTGGGTTAAGTTCCAGTGTTTTTGACGCTTTTAAAAAAGATAAAAACAAAATTTGCAGAGATTTGAAAGCACTAGAACTGGTAGACTATTCCCAAGAGATTGCCACAGTAAAAATCAAGGATGCTGGACAGGCTTTGTTAAAATTAGATTCCAGTCAATTACCCATCAGTGATAAAGAACTGAAAGTATTGGAAAAGATCGGTAAAAGTTCTAAAAAAATCGCCCCCAGTGAAATTAAAGTTTCTGGTTTGAAATCAGATGAACGAGAGACGATATTAAACGTATTAACTGGAAGGGGTTTGATTGAAATAGAAATCAAGATGAAAAGAGTTAAAGCTGAAGTGTGGTTAACTCCAAGGGGAATAGAATATTTGCGGGATGAATTTATTACCAATCAGGGTAATAAGCCCACTATTAGTTTAGACTTATTGGGTAATTATATCCGGTTTTTGCGGAAAAATTTACGTCATTCAGAACCAGTTGCTTCTGTAGTATCTATCAGTGAAAATTCGGAAATAGAAACTATCAGTAAACCTAGTGATCAACAGGTTTTAGAGACTATTAAAAAATTAGATTATGAACTGGGAACAGAGAATTATTTACCTATTTTTCATTTACGAGAAAAGTTACAACCACCTTTATCAAGGGATGAATTAGATCAAGCTTTGTATAGGTTGCAAAGAAATGATCTAATTGATTTGAGTTCTTTACAAGAACCTATTGCTTACACCCCAGAACAAATTGATGCTGGTATTCCTCAAAATCTTGGTGTTTCACTGTTTTTCATAATAGTGAATTAACACATTTTCATATTATTTCATTTTTTCATTAGTTCATCCTCTCACCAAATTTTATTTATGACAGACATAAACAATATTATTAAACGTGAAGTCAATCCTTTTGACCGGCTAAATTTGGCAGTTACTAATTTTTGGGCTGACAAGCAAGATTCATCACTAATGGTCGAATCAATTCATCAAGATGCTATAATTCAGATTGAAGATTTACTCAAGTTATTAACTATAGATAATCTTAGTCGTACAATTTTACTAAAAGGTGAACCTGGTTCTGGTAAAAGTTATTTATTAAGTCGGCTTAAACGTAATCTAAATAACAAAGCATTTTTCGTATATATTTTATGTAACTGGGTTGATAGTAATAATATTTGGCGGCATATTTTACGCTATACGGTGGATAGTTTGATTCAAGTTCCTGAAGGTGAGAAAGAATCACAATTGATGTTATGGCTAAAAAGTTTATCAGCCTTTACAAGAAGTGATATCAAAAAAAGAATATTTAATGATAATTTTTGGGAAGTCTTACAAAGTGATCGCCAAAAATTTATTAAACATCTCAGGAAGACCTATAAAACAGCAGGTATTTATAACCCTGAAATCTTTTTTGGTGTGCTGCACGATTTAGCAAATCCCGAATTATATGATATAGCTTGTGAATGGTTGCGAGGAGATGATTTAAGTGAAGAATCAATGAAAGCAATCAAAGTTAGAAACTGTATTGATACAGAAGATGCAGCTAAAAATATTTTAACAAATTTTGGCAGAATTTCCACACAGACGCAACCAATTGTTCTATGTTTTGATAACTTTGACAATATGCCACTTTCATCTGAAGGTTTTTTAGATGTACAACCTTTCTTTAATGTTAATACAAGTTTTCATGCTGATAATCTAAAAAATTTTTTAATTATTATAAGTGTAATCACCCAAATGTGGAATCGCAATTTTGATCGAATTTTCAGAGCTGATCAAGCTCGAATAGACAGAGAGATTAAGTTAAAAGATATTACTATAGAACAAGCAGAAGCACTTTGGGATTATCATCTCAAACCATTACATCACTTAGCAAATCCTCAACCTGAATCTCCTATTTTTCCCCTAAATCGGCAAATTTTAGAAACCAATTACCCTGGTGGTAAAACCACGCCGAGAAATACATTAACTCTGGGACGTGACGAATATCAAAAATATAAAATTGATATCATCAGTGGTCATATCAAACCTGAACCTGTAGCACAAACAAAAGTTACCATACCCCAACAAAAAGTTACTCCTGATCCCATAATTACTATTTCTTTATCTGTAAGTGATCCAGAAACAACTCAAGCAGAATTTGAATTACTATGGCAAAAAGAATATAAGAAAATTCAGGGTAAAATTACAAAATTATCTCTGTTATCATCATCTGACTTAATGCAGATGTTACAACAAGCTTTATCAGCTTTACAAATCCAGGGAATTAAGCCTAAACTTTTAACTGGAAAATATGCTACTTATTCATTGAGTTATCAGCAGTCTCAAAAACAAGAAAGAGTAGGAATAGTCTGGACAGAAGATTCAAACATGACTACTTTTTTTCATGTTATGAATGCTTGCAAAAATGTAATTCATAACAATAGCTGTAAAACTCTTTATTTAGTCCGTGCTGGAAATGTAGGAAAACCAAATCTTGCAGGAAATCAACTTTATAGAGAACTTTTTACACACACTCATCACCAACACATCAAACCAAGTCTAACAGCAGTTCATTATTTAGCAACATACCAAAGTTTTGTCAATTCTGCCAAATCTCAAGAATTAGTCATTGGTGGGAAAACGATTAATTTACAAGGACTAGAATCTTTAATGCGTGAATCTCAAATCTTGCATAACAAATGTACTTTGTTACATGATTTAGGTCTTGTTGCTACAACAGAACAAGATACAAATGGTAAAGTTAGAAGAGATTACAGACCTGTAAAAGATTTTATCTTAAATCTCATCAAAACTCAAGGATTTATGGGAGTAAATACGTTAATTTTCCAAACAGCTAGTCAATTTGCTGATGTTCAAGAAACAGAAATTAAAATGTTAATTGATCTATCATGTCAGGAAAAGAAAGCTAAAATTATGAACCCAAAAGCTAAATTACAAGATCAATTAATTTCTTGGAATCCTCAACTATAATATATATATCAACTAATGCACTACCTAACCAAAGATGCGGAAATATATCAGCAAATTTCCCAAATATCCCGACATAAAACTCTATGGATAGATACAGAAATTGCTGATTGGAATACTCCCTACCCCAGATTATCATTAATTCAAATATTGGCTGATCCTACAGACTTAACTGGTGAGTCTGCTTTAATTTTCGATGTTTTAGATAAACCTGATTTGACCGATTATTTTATCAATCAAATCATGGTAAAATCAGAAATTGCTAAGGTTTTTCATAACTCTGGATTTGATGTTAAATATTTAGGTAAAAACCTAGCCCAAAATATTATCTGTACATACCAATTATCTAGAAAAATTACCCGTGAAAAACTACAAGTAAGTAATTTAAAACTCAAAACCTTAGCTGTAGAACTTTGTCAATTTTCTGATGTAGATGTAGAAGAAGGAACAAGTGACTGGGGAAAACGTCCTCTCACTCAAAAACAGCTAAACTATGCAGCAATGGATACAGTCTATTTAGCTGCTGTCCATCGTCGCTTACTACAAATATATCAACCTGAAGCTATTAATGAGATTTTTAATATGGTAAATAATACATCTGAAAATTCATCTTTAACACCGACTAAAGTTAGAGTAGCGTTTGAATGTCCGCGGTTATTTTATCTCAATCATCATTTTGATCATAAAGCAATATTTTTTCCTAAAAATTCCATTTCCGGTATTGGTAATGTTTTTCATAAATTAGCCGATGATTTGATAGAATTAATCAAGATTAATCCCCAAATTAAATCTTTATTAATTGCCGATGTAAGTAGATTAAATTTAGAACAAATATCATCGGAAATTCAACAAATATTTTATACAAATCAATTATTCCCTTATTTACAAAATATTATCAGTCAAGATGACAGTAAAGCACCTGCTTTATTACAAATTTGGCAAGGAATACAAGGACTGATTAAAAAACTCACAGAGTTATTAATTATCAATCGGCATTATTGTAGTGCTGAGACAGTAATTAAAAATACTTTTATTCAGGAAGAAAGAACTTTAGAATATTATTTTAATTTACCTGATGGTACACAACAATTAGTTAGAGGTGAATTTGATTGTTTAGTTTTTAATTTTGAAGTTAAACGCCTGTGTATGATAGAGTTTAAAACCTATCACCCTGTAGATCCAGCAGCACAGTTAGCACAGGTTTCTCTGTATAGTTATATGTTATTTCACAAGAAAAAAGCGGCGGTAGATTCTGCGGTTTATTGTGTTTTACCTGAATTTAAAGATTACCAATATTCCTGGGAACAATTAGAAAATACAGTTCATCAATTAATTCCCTACAAACTATTACAAATGCAGGAATGGTTAAAATGGGAATCTCCCAACCCCAACCCACCACCTGCGACGACTCAACCTCATTTGTGTGAAATTTGTCCTCAACAACAAAAGTGTCAGACATTTTTTAATCCTAATGTTCTTAAAGAATGTCTAGAGATGATGATAGATTTATGTGATCGATTAACAATTAAGTCAACTATTAATGCTGATGAAATAGGGGAATCTGATCCCCCCCAACCCCCCTTAAAAAGGGGGGAGAGTTTACCTATTATTAACTATGATGAAATTGGAGAATTTGATACCCCTCACTTAAAAAGGGGGGAGAGTTTACCAAATATTAATGCTGATGAAATTGGGCAATCTTTAGTTACAACTTTGGCATCTTTTAAGGTTAATGTAGATTATTATGGTGCTGATGTAAGTCCGGCATTTATTCGGGTGAAAATTAAACCCCATTTAGGTATAAAAGTGCCTTCAATTTTAAAATTATCTGCTGATTTACAAGTGCAATTAGGGTTAGAATATCCTCCTTTAATTGCGCCCCAAGCTGGTTATGTCAGTGTTGATTTACCACGCAAAGATAGACAAATTGCTAAATTTGAAGATTATATTCAAAAACAGTTTTTACCAGCAAATACACCTGTAAAAATTGCTGTAGGAATAGGTATTGATGGTAATTTATTGGAAGCTGATTTATCTGATCCGAATACTTGCCATTTTTTAGTAGGAGGAACAACAGGAAGCGGTAAAAGTGAATTTTTAAGATCCCTACTTCTCAGTTTATTGTATCGTCATTCTCCCCAACATCTGAAAATTGCCTTAGTTGATCCGAAAAGAGTGACATTTCCCGAATTTGAACAAATTCCCTGGTTATATTCACCAGTTGTTAAAGATAGCGATCGCGCTATAGAATTAATGGAAGAATTATTGATAGAAATGGAATCTCGCTATCAAAAATTTGAAAAAGCTAAATGTAAAGATTTAACAGATTATAATCACAAATTTTCCCCACCTTTACCCCGGATAGTATGTATTTTTGATGAATATGCCGATTTTATGGCAGAAAAAGAAATTCGTACTGCATTAGAACAAAGTATCAAACGTTTAGGTGCAATGGCAAGAGCAGCAGGAATACATTTAATTATTGCTACCCAACGTCCAGAAGCGGGGATAGTCACCCCTATTATTCGCTCAAATTTACCGGGAAGAATTGCTTTAAGAACCTCCAGCGAAGCGGATTCTAAAATTGTTCTTGGTGGAACACAAACAGCAGCAGCATATCTGTTAGGTAAAGGTGATTTACTTTATCAAGTTGGTTCTCAGTTACATCGTTTACAAAGTTTATTAGTAAAAAATATGAAACTACCTTAAAAAAGTCCTTAACTTTTTTCGGGGTATAACCGCATAAAGGAGAAAAGATAGCCCAAAGCAAATTTTCGCATCTACCAAAAGACTAAATTAACCAAAGTTAAAATCTATTAGATAATATGTACGCTACATTAATGGGAATGCGTCAGCAGAGGAAATAAAAATGGGATATGTAATTGCAACTGCAAACATGAAAGGTGGAGTGGGTAAAACTACGGTTACTGTTAATTTGGCCACTTGTTTAGCAAAAAATCACGGAAAAAAGGTATTGGTTCTCGATTTAGATAGTCAAATTAGTGCTACCCTCAGTTTAATGTCACCGATGGAGTTTGCTAAACGTCGCAAACAAAGAAAGACTTTTAGATATTTGATAGATGAAGTTATTAACCCATATCCCAATGCTGAATACAAGATTCAGGATATCATTCAAGGTGAATTATGTAAGCTGCCGGGATTGGATTTATTGCCAGGAGATATCGACTTATATGATGAATTTGTCGTTTCAGAAATGCTGCATAATCAAGCATTAGCCTTGGGTGAACAAGATTTTGAAACTATTTGGAATCGTTTTGAAAGAGTCTTAATTAGAGACATTTTAAAACCAGTTCGGGATGAATATGATTTTATTCTTTTAGACTGCGCTCCTGGTTATAATCTCATGACTCGTAGTGCTTTAGCAACTAGCGATTTTTATCTTTTACCTGCTAAACCAGAACCTTTATCTGTGGTGGGTATTCAATTATTAGAAAGACGCATTGCTAAGTTAAAAGATAGTCATGAACAGGAAGCAAAAATCAATATCAAAATGTTGGGAATTGTCTTTAGTATGTGCAATACTAATTTATTGACTGGCAGATATTATAAACAAGTAATGCACCGAGTTGTGGAAGATTTTGGTGTAGAAACTATTTGTCAAGCACAAATTCCCGTTGATGTCAATGTAGCGAAAGCTGTTGATAGTTTTATGCCGGTAACGTTAATGAGTCCGGGTTCTGCTGGTGCGAAGTCATTTATGCAGTTGACTGAGGAATTATTGCGGAAGTTGTAAAGGCTATATAATAGATCCTCGATTGATTAAAAAAGTCGGGGATCTTGGTATGCTCACATTATGATTAAATTTGCTATAATATATTCTGAAATTTCATGCACATTATTTCTCGTAAAGCTTTTCGTCAATTTTGTGAACAGTATCCTGATAGTGAAAGTGCATTGACTCGCTGGTTTAAACTTAGAATGGGGCTAATTTTGAAACTTTTGATGAATTGCGCTCTGTTTTTCCTAGTGCTGATATGGTAGGTGATTTAATTGTATTTAATATTGGTGGTAATAAATATCGTTTAATTACTTCAATTCATTTTAATCGCCAAAAAGTGTATATTCGCAAGATATTAACTCATTCAGAATACGACAAAAATCTATGGAAAAATTAACTACATTGCCCCCTGATATTAATATCCATTGGACTGCTATTGCTCCTTTGCTTACAATTCGTAATGAAGAAGAATATGATCAAGCTATCGAAAGATTAAATAATTTACTTGATGAAATCGGTACTAGTGAACAGCATCCTCTTTATAATTTACTGGATACGTTAGGAACAGTAATTGAGGCTTATGAAAAAGAACATTATGCTATTCCTAATTGTCATGGAAATGATATATTAGCTTATTTAATTGAAGAACACAAATTGAGTTTATCAGATTTACCTGAAATTGGTACAGCAGAAACAATAAAGGCTATTTTGAACAAAGAACAAGCATTAACTTTTAATCAAATTCAACAGTTAGCACAACGTTTTCATGTTCCCATTCAAGTATTTATCAGTTAAACTCTAATTTATTGGTACTTATTTTTTACCAAATTTCTCTTAAATCTAAAACAAATCCTGGTAAGATATCTTCACCATTTAATGTTTGAGGATGATCTAATTCTTCCACAGGTTGACTAGGACGATAAATATATACTTTCTGTTGTTTCCTGTCAATTAACCAAGCTAATTTCACACCATTTTCTATATATTCTTCCATTTTTTCTTGTAGTGTTTTCAAGCTATCTGTTTCAGAACGCAACTCTACTACAAAATCAGGACAAATTGGCGCAAATTTCTTTCTTTGTTCTGTGGGTATTGCTTCCCATCTTTCCTTTTTTATCCATGCTGCATCAGGAGAACGCACAGCACCATTAGGTAACGTAAAACCACCACTAGAACCAAAACCTACTCCTGTACCATCTTTTTTTGTCCAAATACCTAATTGCACAATTAAATTAAAATTACGTTCATCTGTTTCTGATCCGGTAGGTGACATAATCAATAAATCTCCAAATTGGTTACGTTCAATTCTAAAATCACGGTTTAATTGACAGAAATCGAAAAATTGATCATCAGTCATGATGATATCTGGCTGCATTTTTATCACCATTGGCAAGATTTCTGTAACTGTGGGTGTTTGTGTGTTCATAGGTTTATTTTTGGATGTGGAAAATGAGGATGCAGATCCGTTGATTGATTAATCATTAATTGATTACCAAATCTCTGTTAAATCTAAAATAAATCCTGGTAAAATATCCTCTCCATTTAATGTTTGGTGATGATCTAATTCTTCCACAGGTTGACTAGGACGATAAATATATACTTTCTGTTGTTTTCTATCAATCAACCAAGCTAATCTTACACCATTTTCTAGATATTCTACCATCTTTTCTTGTAATTTTTTTAAACTATCATTTGGTGAACGTAGTTCAATTACAAAGTCAGGTGCAATGGGAGCAAATTTTTCTTGTTGTTCAGGTGTTAAACTTTCCCAGCGTTCTTTTTTTACCCAAGCAACATCAGGAGAAACATCTTTTCCATTAGGTAATTTAAAACCCGTGGAAGAATCAAAACCTTTACCTAATTTGGTTTTTTTATTCCAAATTCCTAATTCTACAACAATATCAAAATTACAATTTCCTGTATCGCTACCTGTTGGTGGCATAATTATTAATTCCCCTGATGCTGTGCGCTCAAATCTTAAATCTCGGTTATTGCGACAAAGTTCTAAAAATTGATCATCTGTTAAATTGAGGTTTAATGTTAGTCTAGGAGGTAAAGTTGTTATAGCAGTGTTCATGATGTTTACCTCAATATGTTAGGTTTTGATTGATCCAGTTGATAATCTTGTGAAAAATGAGGATGCAGATCCCCGACTTCTGATGTGAATTTATCATTTGTTTACAAGATTAAAAAAGAAGTCGGGGATCTTAACCACCTACATTATATGATACTAAAATTCACCAGCTAAGGCAGGAACACAGCGTTCACAAAGTAAAGGATGTGCTTCTGATTCTCCTACATGAGTAGAATAATTCCAACAGCGATCGCATTTCTCACCGTCTGCATTTACTACCCCAATAGTCCAATCTTCTGTGGTTGCTGTATATTTCACATCAGCAATTTTGGCAGCATCATCTACTATTTCTACCTGAGATGCTAATAATAAATATCGCAACTCATCCACACCATTACCCTTTTCAGGATTGAAACCTTTGATAGCTTTACATAACTGTTTGTGAGGGATATTTAATAACACCTTTGCTTCCAAAGATGAACCGATCATTTTTTCTATCCGCGCTTGTTCCATCACTTTATTAACATCAGTGCGGAGTGAACGCAGAGTATTCCAAAATTCTGCTAATTCTGCATTGTCCCATTCATCCTTAACCTTAATCCAACCAGCTTCAAACACTGATTTATAAGGAGTTTGATAGGGGATAAATTGCCAAATATCTTCCGCAGTATGACACAAAACGGGTGCGATCGCTCTTGCTAAATTTTCCAATGCAATCTGCAAAACCGTTTGACAACTGCGACGACGGAAACTATCAGCAGCACTGATATATAATCTATCTTTGGCAATGTCTAAATAAAAGTTCGACAAATCAACAACACAGAAATTCTGCACTGTTTGGAAAAAGCGGAAGAATTGGAAGTTATCAAAAGCAGTTGTCACCTCATTAAATACCTCACGGATACGGTGCAACATATAACGATCCAAATCAGGTAATTCTTCAAAATCAACTGCATCTTTTTGAGGATCAAAATCATGCAAACTTCCCAACAAAAACCGTGCAGTATTGCGGATTTTATTTCTCACATCAGCTAATTGTTTAATGATGTTACCACCCAAACGCACATCACCAGAATAATCAACTGAAGAAACCCACAACCGCAAAACATCTGCACCATAAGCAGGTTCTTTTTTCTGATCTTTTCCACCATTAATAATGATTTGTGGATCAACCACATTACCCACAGATTTACTCATTTTCCGGCCTTGTTCATCTAACACAAAACCATGAGTTAAAACTGTTTTATAAGGTGCAATTCCATTTACCGCAACACTGGTTAACAGCGAAGATTGAAACCATCCCCGATGTTGATCAGAACCTTCCAAATACATATCCACAGGATAACCTAATTCTGGTCTTTGCTTCGCCACAGCCGCCCAAGACGAACCAGAATCAAACCACACATCCATCGTATCTGTACCCCGGCGGTAATTGCGCCCATTACTGCGGTAAGGTTCGGGTAACAACTCCTCAACAGACAACTCCCACCAAGCATCAGAACCCTTCTCTGCAATGATAGCTTGGATGTGGTTAATGGTATCTGCATTCAGCAACGCTTCCCCAGTTTCCTCATCATAGAACACAGGAATGGGAACACCCCAGGAACGCTGACGAGAGATACACCAGTCAGAACGTTCTGCAACCATCGGTGTAATTCTATTCTCACCTTGTGCGGGAATCCAACGCACAGATGCGATCGCCTTTAAAGCATCTTCCCTAAATCCTGCCACAGAAGCAAACCATTGTTCAGTAGCGCGGAAAATCGTCGGTTTCTTGGTTCTCCAATCATAAGGATATTTATGAGAGTATGCTTCCTCTTTCAACAAAGAACCCGCTTCTGTCAGCGCGTCAATAATTGCTTGATTACCATCACCCAACACATTCAAGCCAGCAAACTTACCAGCCTCATCCGTGAAATTACCATTATCATCCACCGGTGCAAGAATCGGCAGACCATAACGCTGACCCACAATGTAATCTTCTTGACCATGACCAGGGGCAGTATGCACCAAACCAGTACCAGAATCAGTAGTGATATAATCACCACCAACCACCACCGGACTTTCACGGTCAAAAAGCGGATGACGATAAGTGCAGTGTTCCAAATCCTGACCCGCAAAAGTCGCCTTCACAGTCAACTCAACATCCAAAGTTGCAGTCAACCTTTCTACCAACTCCGCCGCCACGATCAGATACTTGCATCCTCTCTGCGCCTCTGCGTCTCTGCGTGCCACCTCAACAACCGCATAATTCAACGCCCCATTCACAGCCACCGCCAAATTACCCGGTATCGTCCAGGGAGTAGTTGTCCACACAGCTACGCCCAAATCAGGCAAGAACGGCTCTAAAACAGATTTTAGCTTTTCGGACACCTTCACCACCGGGAAAGCGGCGTAAATACTCCTAGAAACGTGACCTTCAGGATATTCTAACTCAGCTTCTGCTAAAGCGGTTTTAGAGCTAGGACTCCAGTGTACAGGCTTTAAACCACGATAGATATATCCTTTTAAGTACATTGCCCCAAAAACGCCAATTTGCGCGGCTTCGTATTCTGGTTTTAAGGTCAGATAAGGATTATCCCAATCACCCCACACCCCATAGCGTTTAAAGCTTTCTCTTTGTTCATCTACGGTTTTAAGGGCGAACTCTTTCGCTTTTTGGCGCAATTGCAAAGGTGTAAGATTTTGCCGTTCTGCTTGTTTCATATTTTGCAGAACTTTTAACTCAATGGGTAATCCGTGACAATCCCATCCTGCAATGTAACGAACTTGACGACCTTGTAGGAGGTGGTAACGGTTAATAATATCTTTGAGAATCTTATTTAAGGCATGACCAATATGCAACTGACCGTTAGCGTAGGGTGGTCCATCGTGCAGTATAAATATTTCGCCTGGGTTTTCTTGGGAGAGGCGAGAATAAATGTTGTTTTCTTCCCAGAATTTTTGAATTTCGGGTTCGCGCTTGATTGCGTTTGCCCGCATATCAAAGTTAGTCTTAGGGAGGTTAACGGTATCTTTGTATTTTCCAGTTTCGGTCACAGTTTCATGCCTAAGATATGTTTGCAGTTATTTGATCAATTATAAGAGATGGTATGATTGTGGGATGAGGTGAGCGATCGCTTATTGCTGAACTGAGGAAAGATTAATGACAAAAAATTTAGATATTATTAAAGATACAAGAGTGGATTGTTACTCTGTAATTGTACAGTTCACGGTAGGAGATTATCTGAATATGGTACAAAAAGCCTTTCATAATAGAAAAGGAGGCTTAGAAGGACAAAGAGATACATTAAAAACAAGAACCGCAATTCGTATTCGTAAGAGGATGGAGAAAGATATAGCATTGGGAGCAGTATTACCTCCAATTGTAATTGGGGCTATTGTTTCTACAAAAGAATTAACAACAATAGAAACAATAGAAGATAAAGACGAGTTTTTGCAGTTTGTTTACCAAATACCACCAGATAATATATCTATTATAGATGGTATGCAAAGAACCACAGCTTTAAATGACGCATTTAATAAAGCATTAAAAGATAATTATGAAATTGCAACTCGTAAAATTCGGATAGAATTTTGGATTGCTTCACAAATTAATAGTTTAACTTATAGAATGTTGGTACTAAATACCGGTCAAGTTCCTTGGAATTTAAGAAGACAAATCGAAACCGTATTTCAAGTCATAATTAAAGAAATACAGCAAAAATATCCAGATATAGAAATAATCACAATTAATGATGAAGGAAGACGTACTAAACCTGGACAATTTCACGCCAATAATGTAATTGAATTATTTCTGGTATTCGGGGCTAGAACCGAAAAAATTAATCTTCCAGAAAGACTAGCGGACGAATTTACAAAACTAGATTTTATAGAATCAACTTCTAATGAGAACTTTACAAATATTTTTTATGAAGTTATGTCTTATCTGTGTAAATTTGATAATGCTTTCGACCGTGCTGAATACTGTCAAATTCCAAATACAGAAGAATATTTTAATTTTAAACAAGGTAAAGACTTATTTAGCAGTCAACCAGTTTGTATTGGTTTTGTAACTGCTATAGCTTCAGCAACATTAGGTAGACCTGGAAATGAATACACACCAGAAAAGCAAAATCAAAAATGGCAGGATATAAAAACAAATGCTGATAAGCTATTGGAAAAATTAGGAAGTTTCAATAGTAACCAAATGCAAGAATTTTTGTGTTTTGATACTTTGAATGAAGTTGTTAGCAAGAAAATAACAAAATCGAATGAAAGAGAATTTTTTCGAGGAGCTTTTAAGGTGCTAATTGATGAAAATTTTGAAGTTGAAAATATGAATCCATGCTGGAGTTACTAATATTATTATGTCCAGAAGTATGAAAGAGGCTAATAAATATATATTTGAAGTATTAGCTAAATTTGTTGAAGATAAAAATGTTGAGCGTCCTATATTTGCTGATGCTATACGATATATTACAACAAATGAACGTGAAAAAGAATGGTTGCAGAAATTAAAAATTCAAGATACACAAAGAATTTTGCCGACATTTAGAACGGCATATTTTGAATTTGAAAAACAAAAATACTTTGTTACCATTGGTTCGACAACTCAGTTATTAACAGAACGAGAAATAATACAGGAAGAACAATTAAATGGAGGAATATTTACAGCCTTAATATCTGAACTCAAAATTCCCGTTAAACAAACTGCTGATGTGAGTTATATTGAAAATGAAATTTTTTATGAAACTGAAGAAGAAAAAATTGAATATAAACTTAGTCAAGTACAAGAGTTTTTTGAACCTATTTTTGTTTATAAAATTCAATATGACTGTCTGTTTATTGATATTGATACAAAGAATAAAACTAGTGTTAATATTCTAAATCTAAAATTATCTGGTTTTTATATTACTCATAATCCTCAAATCATGTCTCTAGAATTTGACGAAGAAACTCTTATAATTTTCAGAAGATTGTTTCTTGAAGGTGCGAAAAATATACCTTATGATAATCTAGTTTTTAGTTTAGTATCTGTTTATTGGAGATATTCTTTTCTGGATGTGTACAGATGTATAGAAAGATTATTTTCATTATCATTTTTAGAAGAATTGCATCAAGATTTAGGAATAGATAATTCATTATCGTTGCTCCAATTTTCAGCCAAGATTGAAAAATATATTGGTTGGAGAGCAGAGGAAAGTAAAGCTATTAATAAATTGATACATAATTCACCTCAAGATGCTATTGATATTTTACAGGAAGTTAAGAGCTTTATTGACTCTCGGCAAGCTAATACACTACCCAGTAAACTTGGTGAGGTAATTTATACAATTCGTAATTCTATAGTTCATTTTAGACCTGCAACTCAGTTAGAAATAATAAATGTAATTGATAATGAATATTGGAATAAACTGATCAGAGCATCTTTATTAATTATTAAGGATTGGTATCATAAATATGATGATCAATTAAATATATAAATACATTTACCTTCTAACATAGAAGTTAACCACAATTTTTATTATTGTTCATTCTGTTCCTGATTTTTCAATATTTCAGCTTGAATAGTTCGCGCTTTCGCAATCGTGCGACAATGATTAATTAACTGATAAGCTGGGTTTTTTCCTCTATCAACTATTTCCTGTAATAAATCTTCAACTGCTTTATTCCAAGTTCCTCTTTCCGCAGCTTCATACAACGCTTTCAATAAATATTTATGTGCTTTTTTCCCAGTCTTAACTTGATCAATATGTTGCGGTATCTGATATTTATTTTCAACTATTTGACTATTGATGTTATTATTAACTATGGGTAATTCTTTTTTAAACTCCACATCAAATAATTGAGCAAATTGTTTTGCCATTGCATCTATTGATGAAGCGAAATTTGTCCAGACTATCGCAGGAAGAAATGGAATTTTTCTGTCTAACCATAATTCCTTGTATATTTGCCAATCTTCTTTCGCTTGTATTTCACTAGATTTAATTTGTAATGGATAATGTTTATCATTAACTTTAACAATTAAATCCCATTTAAACTTAATATCAGCAATACTATTTTCACCTGTGGGATATGCTGTGATATTTTCTAATTTTTCTAAAGCTAACATCACTCTTTTCACTGAAGCATCACCAATTTCATATTCAGGTGTATCTGTAGAATATAAAGTATCAGCACTATAATCTTTACAAACAACATCTAATATTCTTTTGGGTATAGGATAAAGTTGATCATTTCCATAAAAACCAAAATTACCTTCTGGATCTTCATATCTGGGAAATTGTAAAGGTTCTGGGAAATTGTAAAGGTTTTCCTGCTTCTGGAAGCCAATAAATTTCTTTCTTTAGTTCAAAGAAAATCGGATTAATAACTATGTTTAAATAGGATTCTTCTTTGATTTGAATAACTTGGTAATTACTGCTGTTAATTCTTGATATATCAAAATATAAACTCAGCGTTAATTTTTCATCCATGTTTTCTAGTTTTGATACTAGATTACGCCATTGCGAATAATTACTATCAATTTTATATCTAATTTTAGTAGGTAAATAGGTTTGATGATTATAAACTATTGGCTGACTTAAATCTAAGACTTTACCATTTTGTAAAGCCAGTAAATTATTAATGATTGGTTTATCAATATATTCATTATCAATAATTTTCTGAAAAGGAATAATTCCACTATAAGTAGTATCTCCTACTCGATTTTCTAATGTGGAAATACTACCACCTGCTCCTTTAAATGTGCAAATAATGTTTCTTTTACCTCCATTGACAGTATTACGACTTTGATTTGAGTTGGGTTTAATTCCTAATCTCAGTTCAACAATGTTATCTAGCATAAGTTAGTTAAGCGAATGAAATTATATACAATCCTTATTATACCATAAAATAAACAAGTAATTTATATGTCAGAACAACCGAGATTGACTCACAGTGAGCAAGAAAGCAAAAGTATGATCATTGATTTGTCTAAGATCACAGAAAAAACACAAATACAGAATATTCATCTAGCCTTAAAATTTTTAGCCTATCTCCCAACAGAAGCTTATACAGCATTGCAAAATATAGAAGAAATAGCTTCATCTGAAGATTGGCAAAAACTCAGTTATCTAATAGCACGTACTTTAGTAGATGCACAATATGAAATTACTCATCGTCAAATTATAGAACATATAAAAGTGGATAATTTGGATGACATGGAATCTGATGATGATATTTTAGCTGCTGCTGTGAAAATTACGAGTTGTAGATTGGGTTAAGCAAAGCGCAACCCAACACCACATCTTGAATATTATTATCAATGTTGGGTTTCACTTCATTCAACCCAACCTACATTTTTTGATTTTCCAGGTTTACAGGTATTTAGATTTTCATGGTAATTTATTGCGATCAAAATACTTAAACCCGCCATAAGTCTCACACTAATAGATCAAGTGTTGAGATTAATGACGGGTTTCTCTATCGGCTTCAAGGTACTGGTAATAACTACAAAAAAACCTAAACCTTAACTGGCTGTTTGACGGTTTCTGTCGCCTGATAAGGATGAGAATTGTTAATAGGTTGTGGTCCTAAGAAAGCTTCCTTACCTGTAATCAATCGAGAACGACGATTACGAGTAATATAATTCCATGCCCACTGAATTACCACTACCATCTTAGTATCAAACTCAATTAAGAAATAGATGTGAATTACTAGCCAAAATACCCAAGCAATAAAACCTGTAAGTTTCAGAAAACCTAAATCTACTACCGCTAAATTTTGCCCAATCATTGCTAAACTACCAACATCGGTGTAATGGAATGGTGGCAAAGTATGACCATGAAGCCGTAGTAAAATCAACCCAGCAACATATTCTCCTTGTTGTTTAGCTACAGGTGCAACACCGGGTAAAGGTTTACCAGTTTGATGGGAGAAATTAGCTAAATCTCCAATCACAAAAATGTTTTTGTAACCCTTAACAGTTAAGTCTGGTTCTACAACTACTCTACCAGAGCGATCGCATTCTACACCAGTACGATCTGCTAAAACTTTCGCCATTCCAGAAGCTTCAACACCAGCAGCCCATAATACAGTTTTGGCGCTAACTTGTTGTACTTTATCACCTTGTTTGAAAGTAACAACATCATTTTCAATATTTGTCACCCTGGTTTGGGTTTGAACCATCACACCCAATTTTTGTAAAGATTCTGTTGCTGATTGCGATAATTCTGGTGAAATATGAGGAAGAATGCGATCGCCACCTTGCAATAATAAAATTTTCGCTTCTGAAGTGTCGATATTGCGGAAATCTTCTTGCAGGGTTTTATATGCCAACTCAGCGATCGCACCCGCTAATTCTACCCCAGTAGGACCACCACCCACAATCACAAAAGTCAACAAAGCACGGCGTTTTTCAGGATCAGTTTCATTTTCTGCTGCTTCAAATGCAGAAAAAATCCGCCGACGCATTTCTATCGCATCTTCTACAGTTTTCAAACCAGGAGCTAAGTCTTTCCAATTATCTTTCCCAAAATAAGAATGGTTAGCACCTGTAGCCACAATTAAAGTATCATAAGGTACGATTTTATCACCCACAAATACCTTTTGTGTCTTCGGATCAATATTATTTACTTCTCCCAGCAAAACTTTTGTATTTTTACTTTTTCTGAGAACAGCACGCAAAGGAGAAGAAATATCAGCAGGTGATAACGTACCAGTGGCAACTTGATATAAAAGAGGCTGAAATAAGTGAAAGTTCCGTTTATCAATGAGAGTAACCTTTACATTTCTATTAGCAAGAGATTTTGCCGCATACAGTCCACCAAAACCACCACCAATGATGACAACCTCATGTTGTTTATTCTTTTCAAGTGAAACAACCATAAGAAAATATTCCCTTTTGTTAAGAAGCGTGTAACTTTTCTTAACAAATATGTAACAAAGTTATAAGATAGTTTGCCGTTTCTTAGAAAACACTTGACAAAATAATAAAAGTAGTTAAAGTAACTAAATTTGTAATAATTCAGTATTCAGGAGTTTTTTATTTTGGATTTTGGATTTTGGATTTTGGATTGTTTTTGTTAAGTCCAATCTAAAATCTAAAATCTAAAATCTAAAATCTAAAATTTTCTTCCCCAGTCCCCACTCCCTGCCAATACCTAACTACCAATTCCTTCACTGGGTGGTAATTTTTCCGGTGGTGCTTCTGCTGGGGGAGCAAGTACAGCATCTGGGGCGACTTCCTCAACAGAAATATGTGGTTTTTCCTCGGTTTCCTCTTGCGCTTGTGCGACTAACTCAGGAGTCGGAGGAGTTGGATGTGTCACTTCTGAAACAGTTTCAATTTTGGCTTCAGTTTTGGTTTCAGTTTGACTAACTTCCTCACTGACTTCTGCTGTTGGTGTAGCCGTTTCAGATGCAGGAACAGTTACCACTTCCATTGGAGATGTTGTTTGGCTTGGTTGTTCTGCAACAAGAGTAGTCTGATCAACAATTGTCACAACAGGTTTTTCTGGAGGTGCTACTGGTTGTTTATTCCCTACTTGTTGTACCTTACCTTTAACACCACTAAAAACATTAGCAATTAACGATGATAACTGTCCCAGCTTTTCCTGTAAAGAAAACTTAGATACCTGTTCTTGAATACTCACTTTAACTAACTCAGGACTGGGAATAGGCGTTTGTTGTACCTCTGGTGTAAGTTGACGACGCAGAGAAAGAGTTTGCCAACCAAACCACACCAAAAGCGCCACACTAGCTATATGACCCAGTAATAAACCCCCAGTAATGCGTGATGCAAAAATCCATAACACCAAAGCGTAAAATAAACCTACACCACTCCAGATAAAATCATTCTTGCGGTGAATTTCCGGGAAAAAGAAAGCAGCTATGTAAATAGCTACACTGCCAATTCCCACTACTAACGCTAGGATATAGGCGAGCATTTTTTTAACTCCTTACAGTTTCTCATCTGCCGTATTTCCATTTTGCGAATTTTGTTATTGATTTGTCATTGAATTGTTGACTCAGATACAAATCAAAACCAATTCTTGGTGTTAGATGTGATTTTTGCCATTTACCTCAACTCTTAATGTCTTCTTTAGGAGTGAAGCCAAAATCTCGGATTACCCTTAAAGATGAAAGCATCTGCAAGAGTTAGCCAAACCCAAAAAACATTTGAACTATGACACTACAAAGCTTTGGTGTGATTGGATTAGCCGTTATGGGCGAAAATATCGCTCTAAACGTTGAGCGTAATGGCTTCCCAATTGCAGTTTACAACCGCTCTCGTGAAAAAACCGATGCCTTCATGGCCAACCGCGCTGGAGGACGGAATGTTAAAGCAGCTTATACCCTGGAAGAATTTGTCGCTTCATTAGAACGTCCCCGCAAAATCTTAGTCATGGTGCAAGCTGGTAAACCTGTTGATGCGGTAATTCAACAGCTTAAACCCTTACTGCAAGAAGGTGACATCATTATTGATGGTGGTAACTCTTGGTTTGAAGATACCGAAAGACGCACTCAAGAATTAGAACCCACTGGTTTACGCTATATCGGTATGGGTGTGAGTGGTGGTGAAGAAGGCGCGTTAAATGGTCCTTCTCTCATGCCCGGTGGTACAAAAAGTTCCTATGAGTATCTATCCCCCATTTTCAACAGAATCGCTGCACAAGTTGATGATGGTCCCTGTGTAACCTATATTGGACCCGGTGGATCTGGTCACTATGTAAAAATGGTTCACAACGGCATTGAGTACGGCGATATGCAGTTAATTGCAGAAGCCTACGATTTGCTGAAAAATGTCGGTGGTTTGAATGCTGCACAGCTACATCAAGTATTTGCAGAGTGGAATAAAACCGACGAACTCAATTCATTTTTGATTGAGATTACCGCGAATATTTTCCCCTACGTTGATCCAGAAACGAAGATACCTTTGGTTGATTTAATTGTTGACGCTGCGGGACAAAAAGGAACTGGTCGTTGGACCGTACAAACTGCTTTGGAATTAGGCGTTGCTATTCCTACAATTACTGCTGCTGTTAATTCCCGGATTCTCTCTTCTATTAGAGAAGAACGGATTGCCGCATCTCAACAATTAACTGGTCCTGCTCCCACAATCTTTAAAGATACAAGAACTTTTGTGAACATGGTGCGGGATGCACTTTATTGTTCCAAAATCTGCTCTTATGCTCAAGGTATGGCGTTAATTTCTACCGCTTCTCAAGCCTATAATTGGGGTCTGAATTTGGGTGAAATGGCTCGAATTTGGAAAGGTGGTTGTATTATTCGCGCTGGTTTCTTGAATAAGATTAAGAAAGCATTTGACGAAAATCCAGCATTACCTAACTTATTGTTAGCACCTGAATTTAAGCAAACAATTCTGGATAGACAAGCTGCTTGGCGGGAAATAATTGTTACTGCTGCTAAAATGGGAATTCCTGTTCCTGCTTTTAGTGCTTCTCTCGATTATTTCGATAGCTACCGTCGCGCTCGTTTACCTCAAAACTTGACTCAAGCACAACGGGACTACTTCGGCGCTCATACTTACAAACGTATTGATAAGGAAGGAACTTTCCATACTGAGTGGGTTCCCATTGCTGAAGCTAAGAAGTAAGTTGTTTTTATTTAGTTACGATTGATGTTAGGGGCGGTAAAACCGCCCTTAGTTGTTAGATTTGTATTGAGTATGATGTATAATAAGTTAATTACTGGGTTATTGCTACTGCAAGCGATCGCCTCTAAATAAAGATTTTCTAATCTAATAAAATAATCACAAATTAGGAAATAGTAAAATGCACATTAGTTATAGATTGAATGCTAAAGAACTGAATAACAATTTTCTGGATAGTTTATAAAAATTTATTAATGATAATCAAATAATAAGCAAATTAAATTAACGTAAAATTACTGATATAAATTCAACGCAAAATTTAGGAATTACTTAGTATTTCCTCTGATTGCTACTGTCGGAAATGATCACTAAGCCAAAAAATCAATATATTTTTAATCTTTAAGCTTGATAAATTGTAAATTTACTTAAATTTTAAAAACACAATTAAACAAATTGGACAGTATTTATAACTAGATTGCAGCAATCAACACTTCGGTTTTTACTGAAATAAACTTAAAAAGCAACTAAAAAATTACCTCAAGAATCAGCTATGATGTGCTTGCAATTATGGTGAAATGTGATTATCATGACATTAGATAGGTGAATTGCGACATCAAGCAATAAAACACATATCAGTTATAGCAGGAGTCAGGAGTCAGGAGTCAGGAGTAAAAACCTCTTGTGGTCAAAGTTTGATAATAATAGACCTCTCCGAAAATAATGGTAGGGACAATTCATGAATTGTCCCTACAAGGATTTCAGGTGATGCAGATTTAATTAACGGAGATGTCTAATGATAATAAATTGATGTCCTAACTACTCTGTATACAGCTATAAAAGACCATTGGCGAAAACAGGATAAATCATATCTTGCAGTATTCCCAATCATGAAAGAGCAAATAAGTTCACAGTCAAGATCACATTAATACGATGAATAATCCAACATCCAAACCCATAATCAAACGTCAAGAAGAGACTGTATTTGAACGTCCCAAGAAAAAAGGGGATAAAAGCAATTTTCGCTCTTTAAAGGAAGCATTTGATCTAGAAACTTTAGAAAAGAATCCTTGGGGACAATTTTTATTATTTATAGAAGAAAAATATAAAGATTTTACACCCCGACCTTATGAAGAATTGGCACAGAAAGCGAAAATCATCCAAAACGCTATTCGCATCTTGATCGAACATCATCAAGAGTCTTGGGGTGAAATATTAAGTATAATTCCCCAATCAGAAAAAGCGGAAGCAGATGAATTTTATCAGGAGATTTCCAGATATAAAAGACTCACCCCCCAGGAAGTTTATCAAGCATCACAGACAGCTATTCAAGTTATACTTAATCACGATAAATATGGTTTTGTAGATGGCAAGATAGATGCTGAGAGAATTAATCGTAAGACTCAACTGAATGAAGCGATAGATTACTTTCATAACAATCAAGATAAAACTTATTTTATTATTGCCCAACTACCAGAATTAGTTCCTGAAGATGCTAAACCAATGTTTGCAGCATCAAAAGCTTTTCAGCAAATAATTGCCGCCGGTCTAAATATTAAACTTGAAGAGTTTAGCATGGCTTTGATGAGGCGTTTTCGATTAACCCGTGCTGACATAAAAGATGACTATGCTCAATTTAAGGATCAAGAGAAGGATCAAATTGAGAGAGACTTGAGAACTCAAATTAATATTTTACAACAAGAAAAATTAGCACTAGAGGAGGAGTTAGAACAAACTCGTAACCAAGCACGTCAAAAAGCTGTAATTGAAATCGCTAATTCTCTACAAAATGGTAGACAACCTGCTTTAAATCAAATACAGCAGATGATTAGTTTATTAGAATCACAAGTTGAAGAAACTGGAGAACCGGAACTTGATTCTGATCAAGCTTTGACTGTTTTTATTATCCTCCGTAACCTGATGAAAATATTTCAGGAATTAGGAATTGAAAGTTATCCTAAATCATTAAAAGCTAAATTACAAATTTCTCAAAATCAGCTTTCAGAATATGCCTATATCGAAGGAAAGCCTTTTGCTAATGAGGAGGAAATTAAACAAGTAGAGTGTACTCAACCAGGATGGAAAGTAGGAGAAACAGTCATCACACCAGCAAAAGTTAGAGAGTTAAATAGCGATCAATAAAGGAAATTTTATCTTCAATATCCTAAAATCTAGAACACGGATTCATTAATCGTAAGGGCGAAGCATTCGGGTGATAACCTATCGCTGAAACCAATTGATATTCTGTCCGAATGCTTCGCCCCTACTGTCAACGTTCTAGTCGGTTTTAACCGACTTTAGCTATCAGACAGGGAATTTATTTCCTGGCTTGCTTCCATAACATATAATTCTGGAACTTCTGGAACATATACAGATTTTCAATCACCAAATTACCCATAAATACAAGGGAGAAAAAAAGATGTCTAATGTAGCTATCTTACTTGATCTTGATAATATTAAACCCGAACTGCAAGAAATAGAAGATATTTGTAGACAGTATGGCAATATCAAAGAACGGCGGGCATTTTCCAATACCCCAGCGTTACGAGCCGTCTATGGTAGTAGATTACGTGCTTTAGAATACCGCTTTGAATTAACTCCAGGAGTTGATATTGTTCGTCAAGAAGTTGATAATTTAATTTTCCGTACTGCGGAAGAATTAATTAATAATTCTCTTTTAAATATTAAAATCATTGCTGTAGTTAGCAATGATAATGACTATGCAAATTTATTTGCATCTTTGAAAAAAAAGGGAATTAAAACTGTAGCTATTGGTAATAACCAGATTGGAAATAGACTGCGAGAAACCGCAGACTATATTGAATTTCTGACTAATGTCCTAAAACCTACCTATTTGGGTATTGATTTAGGAACTACTAATACAGTGATAGCACAGGCAAAGCAAGCACTAATACAAAAATTAGCAGTCAATGCTATTGGTGTTTCTGTGAGAGGTGAAAATGGTGCATTACAACAAACACAATTGATTCCTTCTTCTGTGCGGTTTTCTAAATTAGATAATTCAGAAATTGGTAAGCACGTCCGTAGTCAATACTATGCTTTTAGAGATCAAACAATTTTGGCTTGGAAACATGATATTGGTACTCTCAAAGATGGTAAACCTTTTGAATATGAATTGACTATTGGTAAAATTAAACCAGAACAAGCAGCCAGCGAAGTTTTAAAATTTTGTCGTAAGAAGTTACTTGACTTTCAAGTTGATCTGGGGGGTGGTGTAGTAATTACTCATCCTGCATCTTATGAACCTGATGCGATCAAAGCCACAAGAGAAGCGGCTAAATTAGCTGGTTGGAAAGAAGATGATATTGTCTTATTACCAGAACCAAAAGCAGCTTTATATGATTTTCTTCACGGATTGCTAAATGGAGATATTTTTGCTGATTTAGATACCAGTCGCCCTTTAAATATTCTTGTCTATGACTTAGGAGGAGGAACATTAGATACTTCCTTACATAAAGTGGAATGGAATAGTCAGATTTCTCAGTTTTTAATTGATGATATTGCTATTGGATCTCGCACCAGAGTTGGTGGTGATCAGGTTGATGAAAGAATTGTGGATTATTTATTTGCTAAAAATAGCAAAATTCAGAAATTATCTGCACCTGATCAGAAAAAACTCTGGCATGAATTAAGAATTTATGCCGAGAAATTTAAGCAAGTTTGGGGGGCAGAATATCTTTCTTATCCAGATAAAGAAGAGTTTAGCTTGCCATTTGATTATATTGCTTTAGATGGTAATTTTTCTATATTCTATAAGATCAACTATCGGCAGATGCAAGAGGCATTGAAAGACCTTTTGTGTTTAGATATTAAACCTGAGCTAATTGAAAAATTAGATCCAAAAACAGCTTTTGATGAATCTCCATTTACAGATCGGCGTGATACTTTTGTTGTTCCTGTTTTGGATGTGCTATTAAAAGCGAAAGATCGGTTAGGAAGTTTACCAAAAGTAGATGCTATTTTGCTCAATGGGGGGATGACTTATTTTCCCTTAATTCGGGAACGTTTAGAAAGACTTTTACCAGGAACTCTGATTTTATCACAAGGAAATCCAGATTTAGCTGTTGCTCGTGGTGCGTCACTTTACGCTTCTGGGACAATCAAAGGTGAAAATATTAATCCTACAAGTATTTGGCTGGAAGTACAAGATCCCAATAGTCAAGAATCAAAACTGGAATTATTAATTCCTCATGGTCAAAAATATCCTTATCATGCAAATTTAAGTGGATTTCGTTTACCAGAGGAAACAGGTTTGATTGAATTTAAAGTTTGGGTAGGTGAAGGTTCAAAACCAAACCAAAATACAACTTTACAACGCAGACGCTACGTTAATACCGATGAAATTAGGGCTGCTAATATTCAACCTGGAGATTATTTAAATCTGGAAGTTGAATATACATTTGATGAGCAATTGTTACTAACATTGGTACATCGTGATCGTCCAGATTGTCGGTTTAAATTAGTAGTTGCGGATGAAATAGAAAGTATAGACACAGAAAAATCTACTCCCACAGAGGGAAATGATAAACCTGTTATAGGTATAGATATCCCCAAGATTCTCCGCGCACGTATTGGTATTGAGATAGATCCTAGTATTCAGGTACAATTTACTCAATGGGGTAGAGTGTCATTAAGCCTTTCTCAAAATCCAGGTGGGAATGTTTATGATCAAATAAATGACCTAGAAAAGCAAACTCTTAAAGCTGCAAATCGTCTATCAATTGTTCAAAGTTTGTTGCAATGGTTGGAAATAGGAAATAATAATACTGACTTACAAAAAACAAGGCAAACATTGGCAGTCAGGGCTTTATCTAATATTATTCAAGCTCTACCTTCTGATGCTAACTTTGAAAGTAGAGAGTTGGAGCAAAAATATCATAGTTGGATTTTGCGAAAATTTGAGTCTGGGTTATCTCAATTTCTATCTAATGATGAACTATATTCAGCGATCGCCCACACTCCTGGTAAACTTTTGTGGTCAGATTTTGGCGAGTTAATTTACCAACAATTCTCAGAAATATCAAACCAAGCCCGCGCTGTTTATTTACTTAACTCTTTTGGCATTTGTGCTGAACCTTCTAGCAGAAATATCATTAGATTACAGTCTATTATCCAAGCTAATCAACATTTAGCGTTACGTCAAAAAGCTTTTTGGGCTTTAGCGAGAATTATCAGTCTTGGTCAACCCAAGGAATGGCGAGCTACAATACATGATGTGGAAAAAGTAGCATATTTTGTTTTAGATCAGCTAAAAAATCGCATCACTGAACCACAAGTTGCTATTGATGCTTTAGTTTGTTTGAGTCAATGTTTGTTGTGGCATCTTAAAGGACATTTATTACATGAGAGAATTGTCAATGATATTTCATCACTAGGAAAAATTTATCTACCTTGTAAAAGTAAGATGATAGATTTTCCCCAAATTGGAAAGAACTTTCATAAATATTTGGTTCTGATAGAGAAAATGACGAATATCGAAACAGTTACGGAGGAAGATGGACCGGAAATAAAACGTTTTTTAGAATTGGTAAATAAAACATAATCTCAATAAAGTTTGCTTTTTATACCCCCGAATATCTTGGGAAAAAGGGACTAAATTTCTCAAAGTCACTATTTTCCCAGGGTATAAATAAAGGTATTCCCTCAAGAGATATGTTTCCTATTGTCTGAATTATGCATCGCTTTCCAAGCTCTTTTCAAAACTTTCTTAGTAGATAGTGAAAAATCTCCTTTGTTTATCATCCAGTCATAATAACCGGGATCTTTGAAAAAAACTTCTAACAAACTTTGACCTTTATATTTACCAAAGTTAAACAAAATAGCTTGCTTCTGTTCATCATAAATCAATTTATTACTAGGATCTAAAAAATTAAATGTAGTCAACTGACTTAAAACTTTAATATCATTAGTAATTGGTACAGGAACAGGAGAACCATCATTACTATATTCTACATTTTCATAACGTTCAATTTGTGCTTTAAAAACTTGATAGGTAGCACAAATATCAATTGCTGCATTATGCGCTCCCTCTAAATCTTGACCACAATAAAACCTATAAGCTGCTCTTAAATTGCGTCGTTCCATGATGTGAAAGATAGTTTGCACATCTACTAAATTTCTCCCTGATAATTTTAAACAAAGTCCTGCACGTAAAAATTCTTCTACCAGCAGAGGAATATCAAATTTATTGGAATTAAAACCAGCTAAGTCACTATCATCAAGAAAATTTAAATAGTCAACAGCAATTTCTGAAAATGTCGGTGCATCTTTTACATCTTCATCATAAATTCCATGTACTAATGAAACAGTAGGAGGAATAGGAATTGTGGGATTAATTATCTGGTTTTTCAGTTCTTCCCTTCCATCGGGAAATACTTTGAGGATAGCAATTTGTACAATTCTATCTTTGATTATATCTACTCCTGTGGTTTCTAAATCAATAAACGCCAGTGGTTTTAATAAGTTAAGTTTCATAAGGATTTGGGATTATATAGAATTGATGTGTAATAATTGGTGTTTAACTTGACAAATAGATTATACGCAATTTGCACTTCCACTAGAACGTCGATTCAGTAATGCTAGGTAATCTGTTTTTACCTTGTAGGGGCGAAGCATTCGGGTGATAACCTATCGCTGAAACCAGTTCATATTCTGTCTGAATGCTTCGCCCTTACGGTTATTCGCCCTTACGATTAATGAATCGGTGTTCTAGGAAACTAATTAGAAAATAATTATATCACATTCCGTTATAATCAAGATCATACTTTACCAGGTTGTGAAGTTTTAAAAATATGAGTAATGAAGATAAAGCAAGGATGGATAAAATGGAAAATCAGCTTATTGATATGCGATTAGCGGTAAGTGCTTTATTGGAAACTGCTACTCATCATCAGCGTAATTTTGATACGATTCAGCGTAATTTTGAAACTATGCAGCGTAACTTTGATACTTTGGTCTTGGAAATTAGAGATATGCGTTCTGATATGATGCAGATGCAGTCTGAGATTAGAGAAATACAGATGGATGTGCGGGGTTTGCAAACTGAAAATCGGCGGATTCTTGATATTTTGCAAAATCGTCCTCCTGAACAGGAATCTTAATTTTTAGTGAATTTTAAATTAGTGAATTTTAAATTAGTGAATTTTAAATTAGTGACTTTTAAATATGTATTTTTAGATCCCTGACTCCTTTAAAAAGTTGGGGATATTTTTAATCACAAATCATATAACTCTTTAAACCAATTGATAAACCCCTGCACTTTAGGATTGTTGGGATTTAAAATATTATACTTTATAGCTTGATGTATTTGTCTCCCTGGTTCTATGAGATCAGAAGTAATATTTTCATAACCTCCACATTCTTGAATTGATATAATTGCTTCTTCTTTCTTATTACCCCAGAAAATCCCATTTTTTTCAATTAATTCTGGTATCACTCGTAAATCATCTTGACCTTCAACTAATAATTTTTTAGGTTTATCATTTTTTGCCATTGCTAACGTACCTCCAATTCTCTTTCCGCAGCAATGACCATTTGAGATTCATTGAAAACTATACTTTTTGATTTATCTTTCTCAATTCTATGAATCCTAATACCATCATCAGTGACATTTTCTTGTTCTGCAATTTCAGCTAAACTTTTCCAACAATCACTATTATGGGTAGTTGCAAAAACCTGGACATTTAATTTTTTCGCTGTATCCCAAATCATTTTCCACATACCGGACATTGTAGTAAAATGAAGTCCGGTATCTATTTCATCTACAAATAAATAACCATCTTTAGCTGATACTATAGATAATGCAAGTCCTAATATTCGCCACACACCATCACCCATACTTCCAATTGGTACACGCTGTTTTTTATCACTAAGACGGACAAAAAAACCAGTATGTGAGTCAGCAACCGCAGGACGTAATCTCGCTATCTTATTAGTTTTTTGGACATTTGCTGTAGCAATACGTTCAATTTTTGGATCAATTATTTTCAATGCTTCTGTTGCTAGTTCTTCTTCAGGAGTTAATACAACTTCCTCAAATAATTCTTTCATATTTGTAGTATTTAGAGAGGAAGCATTGACAAATATTGTCTTATTCAATTGATTTTTTTTGTCTCGGCTAGAACGTTTAATCAGTCTCAAGGATAAGCAATTATTATCTAACAGAGGCATATTTACAATTTCTTTAGCTTCATTTTCTCTATTCCAAATTACTCGGAAGTTTAGGCTTTTGAAATTACTTGATAATTCTTCAATAAGTTCTCTTTTTTTTTCTTCGTCTAACTCTTCTAACTCCTCTAAATCAGCATCAATATGTAACTTTATACTTCCTATATTGACAGAAAACTCTTCTTTAACATCGTCGTTAATTCCTGAAATAGAAAATTGACTATCAATATCAAATTGATGGTCATAAAATAAATGACAGACATCAAGTTCACGCTCTTCTCTTGGATCATCACTCCAAAAATACTCACCACGGTTAATCATTATTTCACCGAGTGGTTCAAGATTAGTTCGTGAACATAAAAGCTGAATAGCTTCTAATATAGACGTTTTACCGCTATTGTTTTCACCCACTAGCAGATTAATTCTACCTAGTTGTTGAAGTTCAAAAGATTTAAAGCAGCGAAAGTTCTCTATTTTTATACTTTTGAGCATAGTTTTTAATATGAAGATAATAGAGAAATAATGACTAAGTTGATTATATATCAAATCCCTGACTTATTAAATAAGTTGACCATATAAATGGAAAGTTTAGTGAAAGTTCTATATCATTTTATTGATCCCGCAAAGCCGCATAGAACAATGCTTCATAAATATCGGCTTCTTCCAAGTAGGGATAAGCTTTGATAATGTCATTTAAACTGTGCCCAGATGCCATTAAACCAACGATAGTACCAACGGTCATGCACATTCCTCGGATGCAGGGTTTAAGCTGTTGTGCATTTAATTTGTATAAGTGGAACAGGCATCTTGCCTGTTAAACAAGAGTTCAGAATATTAGGATTATACAATTTAGCTGTGTAACAGCTTACCACCCATTACTTCAGGGTTACGGGTAATTCTTGTAAGTTTTTGCATGGTTGATTAGATTGGTAAATTTTCTAATAAAGTTATAATTATGATTATGATTAAAGAAGCTATAGAATTGTATTTGGAAGTATTGAAAGAAGATGGAAAACTTATACCAGAACCTTCTACAATTTTTGGTAAAGTTGCAGTGAATATATAAGTCTAATTACTTTATACTTACTGCTGAATTTGATATGATATTTATTGATAGTTAGGAAAAGGTAAAAATCCAATGACAATTAGAGAACAAATTACGCAGGAGTTAGAAAGACTACCTGAACCTGTGTTACAAGAGGTTTTAGATTTTGTGCAGTTTTTAAAAACTAAACAACAACAAAAAGAGATGTTAAAAATTACGATTATGAGTGAATTTTCGCTGGCACAAGATTGGTTAAAACCAGAGGAAGATGCAGCATGGCAGAATTTATAAAAGGTGATGTTTTAAAATATTTTTAACTATTAGATTCATAAATACTTTGTAAATGTGGCGGTAAATCTATGTCCTGATAATTATCAACTGGAGCAGTCGAAAGACCACTTAATTCAGATAAATCTCTTATTTTTCTAGTTAATACTTCAATCAAAGAACCATTTTTAGTTAATTCAAGTAAATCCTCTTTTTCTAAAACAACTATTATCTTATTGGTTTTAGCATGAAAAACTACTTGTGTAAGTCTACAATCACTAGCTTTCCTCTGACGTGAATCACCTCTTTTTGGAAAGCCTGAAGCTCCATTTAATGTAACAAAAATTCCCAACCCAGCACCTCTTAAATGATGTTCCATTATGCTACATAGTCGAGCAAATTGTTTATGAGGTAAAGGTTCTCTTGTAGCTTTTGCTTCAACTACTATGTCTCTCTGTTCCCATTCAAGATATAAAGTCTTGCATACTCCTTTCCAAGCAATATCATCACCACTGACTAATAAATCATATTGAGGTCCAGCAGATTGAAAACTTTTAATACTTTGTACACCTTTTAGACCTTTAAATAATAAAAGTACAATTTGTTCGAGAAGTTTACCTGCTTCCTGTGTTTGCGAGCGTGTGGGGTTTTCTAATTCTGTATATATTTTAAGTTTGTCTAAAAATTCAGGTAGTTTATCATCTGCTTTATATAAATAAGAAGCTAATTTATTTAATGCTGGATTTCCTGATTCTAGAGAATCCATAGCATTAATTATTAATTCCACAAGCTCATCTTGACTTGGCATAATTCAATTAAACAATTTCAGGTGTTTGTTTGGATTTTGCCATCAGATCAAAAGATAGCTCATCATAACTTTCTACAGTGTTTTCACAATGAGGACAAGTCCACGGTAAATCAGGAAATCCAGTACCGTAAGGAATTGCATCTACTGGGATATCTGGATCACAATTATGATATATGAGAAGTTTCATGTCACAAATCCCTCTAGCTTCAAGGTCTGCTAAGATGGCAAGAGCTTCAGAGTATTCTATACCTAACTGCACAGCAAGTTGATGCGGCATTACATCACTGGTTGATGCCGTCATAAAATGCTTACTTAGTTCAGCCTTCTGATTTTCAGATAAGATGTCCACAGGACTCTTGTGGATGAAGCTAGTCATGGCTTTAGCCTTAAAATCCAAGCTCTTTTAGCAGAAATTCAAGAACAGAGGTACTACTACCATAGCATTTTAGATGTAGAAAAGAGTCTTGGGTTTTGGAATTTGGTTTAAGTCCAAAATAGCAGTGTGTTTTAATGAGAGGTTTTCTTGTAACTTTTTTTAATGTTTCTGCCTCTAGTTCGCTTGGTGTTAGTTCTCTATCCAACTCAAATTCATAGGATTTAGTACCCCACTCTTTAATCAAGGTTAACAAAATTGCATCTTCAGCATTACTCATTTTTTCAGGATCACCTACCAAACCCAGTTTTTGTAAAACCGAATTAGCTAGTCTTTCTGACAAAGCTTGTAATCCTCTCACATCAATCTCTGAAACTCCAGCACTGCGAGCATTTATGGCCAATCCTGATGCTTCTGCCCTAATGCGTAAGTGTTTCCATTTATAAGCAATGCCATCTATTGATTTATTAAGATATTTATCCCACATATCATGGAGAACAAGTTTATGAAGATTAGGAAGTTTCCAGTCTGCTTGACAATGATTAGCTAATTCATCAATAAATTCAGGAATATAATGCCAAAATGGAAATTGAATAGCTTCTATACGTTCACTAATTGTTGAACTCAAACTAAATCCATTCCAAAATAAAGCTACATAATCTTTTGCTACTTCTGCAATAACAGACCAACGAATATCACGTTTATCTGCTCGATTACTTGAATCATCAATTTTATGAGTTCGGATATACCATTTTTTATGGGGTTGATTTGCTTCCTGAATTGGTCCGTACCAACCATCATCCCCAAACTCTTTTAAAAATAATGCAGCAGGTTTTAGATTTGGTGTAAGAACATGAGTACCCAATTTCAAGCTCAACCATGTTTTTCGCTGTTTCACATATTCCAGTAATATTGTTTCTGGAGTAACCTTACCTTGTTCAAGTGCATTGGCTATCTCGGCTGCTAATTCAGCTTTTTTGAGCCGACTAGAACCTAATAAAATAGGTTGGAGGCTTTGAAGAGTAAATTCAGGACTTAACAGAAATTGCTCACAAAATTCTCTACCTGGAGCATACCCATTATCAACAAAAGCGTCAATAGTCATAAAATATTGGTCAAGATGTTGCGTTGATGCACTAGAAAGAATGTAATAAAACAGCATAACAAAAATTTGGGTAGGCAATATACCTACCCCATAAAATCCTATTTCAACCCTGCTAATAAATCATTTTTCGCAGTTTCCAAAGCTTGCGGTAACTTACTTGCATCCCTTCCCCCAGCTTGCGCGAGATTGGGTTTTCCACCACCACCACCACCGCAAATTTTCGCTACAGCACCTACAAATTTTCCTGCTTGGATTCCTTTTTTATTCACTTCCGAACTAAAAGCAGCAACGATACTTACTTTTCCCTCTTCAGGAATAGAACCTAAAACCACAGCACCATTACCAATTTTTTGCAGTAATCTTTCTGCAGCAGCTTTTAATGATTCTGCATCTACATCTTCCAGTTGAGAAACAATTATTTGATGTTCTCCTACGGTTTCCGCAGTTTGCAATAAACTGTCAGATTTCACTATTGCAAGTTGTGATTTTAGGGTTTGAATTGTTTTTTCACTGTTGCGAAGTTCGGTTTGTAAAGTTGTGATTCTGTCGGGTATTTCTTCCGGTTTAATTTTAAAGCGAAAACACAAATCTTTAGTTACTTGATCTCGCACGTTCAAATAATCTAAAACCGATGCACCAGAAACCGCTTCTATTCTTCTCACTCCTGAAGAAACTCCCGCTTCAGAAATAATTTTGAAAACGCCAATTTCCGCAGTATTATTAACGTGAGTTCCCCCACATAATTCCATGGAAACACCGGGGAAATCAATTACTCGTACTTCCTCACCGTATTTTTCACCAAACATTGCCACTGCACCTCTAGCTTTTGCTTCTGCTAAAGGTAATACTTCAATTTTAGCAGCATGGGCTTCAGAAATCCAAGTATTTACTAATTCTTCAACTTGTTGAACTTCATCCGCAGTTAAAGCGCGAGGACAGTTAAAATCAAACCGCAAGCTATCAAAAGAAACTAAAGATCCTGCTTGGGAAATTCCTTCATCAACAACTTTCTTTAATGCTGCTTGTAATAAGTGGGTTGCTGTATGGTTAGCTTGAGATCGACGACGACAAAAAGTATCAATTTGGGCGGTAATTTGATCACCGATTCTAATTGTACCTCGTTCTATTTTACCAAAGTGAACAAAGAAATCAGATTCTTTTTTCACATCTTCAATTCTGATTAAAATTCCATCACCGGAAATATATCCTTTATCTCCAATTTGTCCCCCTGATTCCGCATAAAATGGGGTTTTATCCAGGACAATTTGTACTTCTGTACCTGCTTCTGCTTCTTCTTGGGAAATACCAGCAACTAACAAAACTTCTATTTTTGCGGTTGCTGCTGATTGATTATATCCTAAAAATTCGGTAGAGTGGATATGTTCTGCTAGTTTATCCAAAGAACCTTGTACAGTTAAATCAATGGTTTCATGTGCTGCTTTTGCACGTTCTATCTGTTTCTGCATTTCTGCTTTGAAACCATCAACATCAACTGTTAAATTCTGTTCTTCAGCAATTTCTTGAGTTAGTTCTAAGGGGAATCCGTAGGTATCATATAAGGTAAATGCACTTTCTCCGCTAAGGTCAGTTAAACCTTTTTGTTTTACCTCTTGGATGATTTCTGCTAACAGCTTCTCACCTCTTTCTAAGGTTTTCAAGAAATTAGCTTCTTCTCTGGCTAATTCTGCTTTAATAGCTGCTTCCCTTTGGCGCAAATTGGGGTAAACTGATTCAGAAAGAGAAATTGCAGTTTCTGCAACTTGGTTAATAAATTCCCCAGAAATTCCGATTAATCTACCATGTCTAACCACGCGACGAATGAGACGACGTAAAATGTAACCTCTACCAACATTAGAAGCACGAATTTGATCAGCAATCATGTGAACTACGGAACGAACATGATCACCAATTACTTTTAAAGAAACTTTGGTTTTTTCATCACTTTGATGATAGTCAATTTTAGCAATATTCGCCGCAGTTTCAATAATCGGGAAAATCAAATCTGTTTCATAATTATTAGGAACTTTTTGGAGAATTTGCGCCATTCTCTCTAAACCCATTCCGGTGTCAATGTTCTTATTTTGTAATGGGGTGAGGTTTCCTTCTGCGTCCCGATTATATTGCATAAATACCAAGTTATAAAACTCGATAAATCGGGTATCATCTTCTAAATCAATGTGATCATCTCCCTTTTCTGGGTGAAAATCATAATAAATTTCTGAACAAGGACCGCAGGGACCGGTGGGACCAGAAACCCAGAAGTTATCATCTTCTCCCATGCGTTTAATGCGTTTTTCTGGAACTCCAATTTTATCCTTCCAGATGTTAAATGCTTCGTCGTCTTCTTCAAATACACTAACTACTAAACGTTCAGGAGGTAAACCAAAAACTTGTGTGGAAATTTCCCAACCCCAGGCGATCGCTTGTTCTTTAAAATAATCACCAAAGCTAAAATTACCCAACATCTCAAAAAATGTATGGTGGCGTTTTGTCCGTCCCACATTTTCGATATCATTGGTACGGATACACTTTTGAGAAGTGGTAGCGCGTTTAAATTCCGGTGTGCGCTGTCCTAAAAATATGGGTTTAAATGGTAGCATCCCCGCTATAGTTAGCAGTACGGTGGGATCTTCCGGTACGAGGGATGCACTGGGGAGGGGTTGGTGTTCCCGTTGGGTGTAGAAGTCGAGGAATAAAGCGCGAATATCGTTACCGCTAAGATACTGGGGAGTTGAAGACATGAGTGTTTACGAAATCAATTTTAATTAGTTGGTCAGTTCTGCAAAAAGCATCATTACTATTTATTAGTTATGCCATAAAATTAGAGCTATGGTTAGCTTTCACCATCTTTTGTATAGAGTGTTCTATTGCTCCTTGGTATCAAATTAACATCCATTGAGATACCTTGATAATATTTATGTTCAAAAAATGCCTAAAAAAATCAGAGAATTAAAAAGTCTACTTAAAAAAGCTGGGTTTATTTACCGTTCAGCAAAAGGAAGTCATACTGGTTGGTATCATCCTTTATTACCAGAAGATCCTATTACTATTTCTGGAAAAGATGGAGATGATGCTAAACTGTATATAGAAAAAGAAGTTAAAGAAAAATTAGCGAAATTAAAATCAATTCAAAAAGAGGAGTCAGAACAATGAATTTACCCTATACTATCATTATTCACTGGAGTAATGAAGATCAATGTTATTTAGTTCATTTACCTGAATTTCCTACTCAAAAATATCATACTCATGGTAACACTTATGAAGAAGCTGTGAAAAATGCTCAGGAAGTAATAGAAATGTTGGTCTCTGAATATCAAGAAGATGGAAAACCTTTACCTATTGCTAAATCTTTAGAACAATTAATTAATGTGGCTTAATTTATGCAATTAGAAAAACTTTCTTCTATTGATGCAGCTATCATTTTAGAACATTTACCAGAAAGAATTAGAACTGCTTTAATTAACCATGCAACAGAAATTGAATATCCAGTTGAAGCTGTTTTAGAAATGGCTATAGCCGGTTTTTTGGATACAGAAGCTTTAGGTTTTGCAGACTGTAAACCAGGACGCGGACAATAAAAATCGTGATATCCAAGATCCCCGACTTCTTAATTTAATCATCTCAATAAATTATGATTTCTTGGTAGAAGTCGGGGATCTGAATTTTTAATCTATATCAGGTTCAACACCTAAAGCACGTAATTGGGCAATTAATCTTTCTGTTTTTTGTCTCTCCTGTTCTGCTCTTTGTCTTTCTTGATCTGCGCGTTGTCTTTCAAATTCTGTGGGAGTTAATACCCAATTACCATCTTTATCATACCACCGCAACCAAGGCATATTGACATTTTTATAACTACCTTCCCAAACTCCCAAACCTAATTCTATGCTGGGGATCCAAAAACGATTATCAGTTAAGGTTGCTTCGGTATAGCGATTCTCTTTCAGAGACACTTCGTGAACGCCATTTAATTGAAACATCCTAAATTCAGATTGATAACGATCAAAAATGGCGTAATAAGGTACTCTTAAAATCTGCTCGTAAATTTCCCATTTACCAGGTGGTTTTTCCACATCTCGCAGTGTTTGACCTAAATCTTCTTTTTCTGTTCCTGGTGATAGTAATTCTACCACAATATAAGGATTAACTCCTTCTTGCCAAACTACATAACTTAATCTTAAATCTTTTTGATCACCATATAAATATGGTACACCCAAAACCGCAAACCAATCAGGACGTTTATAACACAATGGATGACGAGAATCATAATACAGATTCATTTCACTAGCTGTAAATATTTCCTCCATATTATAATTACCAGGAGTAAAAGTTTCTGATAATAATTGTGGTTGTAATAAATGAAATTGATCTGGCAAACCTTTCTCCTCTGGATCTTCGCTGGGTAGATCATACATTGTGGGTAATGTTTCTTTGGGGGAAAGTGGCGGATCTGTTTGATACATTTTTCCCTGTCCTCAATAGATAGTTTCTATTTCTATATTTCTATTATGTCGCAATTTCACCAATTACCTTTTTGCATTCTTCAACAGCAACCCCTTTTCTCATTGCTTCCACTAAACTTTGATAACTATCCCAATTTTCCTGAATCAAATTTTTAGCTTGCAATAAATGAAATCTTTGTTTCTGTTCAAAAATTCTCTCCTCAAAACCCAAAGCTGTTAAAAATTGATTTAACTTAGCTTTATCATCTCCACCACCTTCAGCAGACTTAAAAACTAACATTTCCGCAGCAATTCCCGCCATCCAAATATTACAATATCTTTCTACCATTGAAACGCCAATTTTGCCCCGTTCCAACTGTTGAGCAATTTCATTATCTTCTAATATTATTCCCCCTTGTCCCGGTTGTCCAATTTTCCAAGCTTCCCACGCACTGAGAGTATAACCAGTAACGCTAATTCCTAATAAATGGGCAACTAAAAAATGTCCTGCTTCATGATGTAGAATGCGTTCTTTATAAGTAGGAGAAAATCGCGCCAACCAATCTAAAACTATCGTTCCTCCTTTTCCTTGAAAACTGAAATTATCTAAAGTCGCAATACCTAAAAATCCAATTATAGTTAAAGCGGGGATAGTTGGGGAAAGATTGATTAATGGACCTAATAAAGTAGAAAGCGTCATCAGGAAAACAGAGATAGCAATAAGATTGATAGCGGTTTGATTCATGGTAGGTTTTTGTTAAAAAAATTGTGTTAAAGTGATATTACAAAGAGTATAATAATAAAATTATATCACATATATCACATATATCACATTTTATTTATATCCTACCCACTGCGTGACTTGAGCCATCCCTTTCCAACCTAAAAATTTACCAATAGGTTCTGCACGTTGAATAGATATCCTGGTAAAATTTCCCCCTACTTTTTCATACCATTCAAATAAGGTTTTTTCCCCTTCCAAAGTCACAACATTAGCTACCATTCTTCCCCCTCTTTTTAAAGCATCCCAACATATATCAAATAATCCTGGTGCTGTAACTCCCCCACCGATAAATATAGCATCAGGTGTGGGTAAATTTTGGATAACTTCTGGTGATTTTCCAGCAATAATTTGTAAATTGGGTGTACCTAAAGCAGCAGCATTATCAGCAATATAATTTAGTCTATTCTGATTTTGTTCAATAGCGATCGCCCCACATCTAATATTACTTCGCATCCATTCTATAGAAATAGAACCACAACCCGCCCCAATATCCCAAAGTAATTCACCGGGTAAAGGTGCTAATGTTGATAATGTCACCGCCCTTACTTCTCGTTTTGTTAATTGTCCATCATGGTGAAAAGCACTATCAGGTAAACCGGGAAATCTTGATAAACCAGTTATTCCTAAATCTGCAATACATTCCACGGCAATTGTATTTAAAGATGCGATATCTTGATGATTCCAATTATTGACAAATCCTGTTAAAATCCGTTCATTAACACTACCCATTCTTTCTAAAACTGTGATTTTACTATTCCCATAACCCCGGTTTTTTAAGATTTCAGCAACAGTTTCCGGTGTGTTTTTACCTGCACTTAAAATTAAGAATTTAGCACCAGGATAAATATAAGATTGCAAGAGAGAAACAGGACGACCGCATAAACTTAAAGTTTCTGTTTCTGTAAAGTTCCAACCTAACCGAGAACAAGCTAAACTAAAAGCGGAAGGTGAGGGAATAATAGTAAGTTCATCAATAGGAATATGTTTAATAATAGTAGCACCCACACCATAACACATTGGATCGCCACTAGCTAAAATACAAATTGATTTGCCTGTATCACGTAGGTTGATAATTTCTTGAATAGAATTATTAAAAGGAGATTTCCAAGTAATTTTTTCCCTATTATCTTCAGGTGGTAACATTGCTAAATGACGTTCCCCACCGATGATAATTTGAGCTTGGTTAAGAATAGAAAGAGCGATCGCACTTAATCCCTGAATTCCATCTTCACCGATGCCGATAATTGATAACCACTTTTGCATAATTCGTCATTATTAATAGTATTCTGTCAAGATAATTTAGATGCGTTTCCCCTGAAGTGCCAAGATTGCTAACCCAAAAAACAAAAATTCGTTTGACCACCTAACCAAAATTTTGCTCAAAAAAAATATTACTAGAAACTTATTCTTTATAATCACATATTTTGAATTTCATTTAATCAATACTCCAGAGACTTTTTTTATGCTTCGAGTATGCCTTCACCTGAAGAGCCTTAATCGACAGCACCACTGGCATCATGTCATACCAGCGAGTATGAATCAGGGGTATGGCAACGATTCAAGAAAAATTCCGCCATATTGCTTGAAACACTTATCCAGAGGTAATTGTAGTGATTCCAGAAGTCCTCTTATTTAACATCTAAAACTTTGCCTAGTTTACGTTATCATGGTAAGATTTCTTCGTGCAAAATTATTTACTTTTAAATTTACCAGATGTCTATTCCTGAAATTACGCAAACTTTATTAGAGGCAAAGAAAGAGAAAGGTTTAAGCTTTGCTGATTTAGAAAAAATTCTGGGACTGGATGAAGTATACATTGCGGCTATATTCTACCGTCAAGCTAGTGCATCACCTGAAGAAGCTAAGTTATTAGTAGAAGCATTGGATTTAGCCCCCATCTATATCCAAGAATTGACCAAATATCCAGTCAAGGGATTGGGGCCTGTTGTCCCAACAGACCCACTGATTTACCGCTTCTATGAAATTATGCAGGTCTATGGCTTCCCGATCAAGGAAGTAATTCAAGAAAAGTTTGGTGATGGGATTATGAGTGCAATTGACTTTACCTTAGATGTGGAAAAAGAGGTAGACCCCAAAGGCGATCGCGTTAAAATTACCATGTCTGGTAAATTCCTACCGTACAAAAAGTGGTAGAGATTTACTTGACGCTCCCCGCCTTAAAAGAACGCCAGTCGCCTCAAGTCGGGAGACCCGCCCACGGCGCTGGCTCCCCAGCCCCCCTCCTTCTTCTGTCACCTGTCACCTATCACGTTAAAAATTCCTCCAGTTCCACAATACCCTTAGAACCATCAATGCGTACTTGTTGACCATCCTGAAGGAGATAGGTAGCACCGCGCACATCCATAACTGCGGGAATACCGTATTCACGAGCGACGATCGCCCCATGAGAAAGTTTACCACCAGCTTCGGCGATGACTCCTCCCGCCCTGACTAAAATAGTCGCCCAACCAGAATCGGTATAAGGTACAACTAGAATTGTCTGTTTATTAATTTCTCCTGCTTCTTGTAAATTTCGCACTACCTTAACTTGTCCGGCGGCCTGTCCTTGACTGGCGGGAATACCTAGTAAAATATGGTCAGAGGTATCAATGGGTGCAGCGATAGGATGGGGGGGATTGTTACCGTAAACTAGAGGGGGAATTTGAGTAATTTGGCTATCTTCGAGAAATTGCGATCGCCGCTTTTGCAATAACTCAGCAACTTGATCTCTCAGTTCTGGATCAGCGTTTGCTGCTAAACGTCGCACTTCTCCTAATTTCAAAAAGAAGATATCCCCTGTTTGCTTTAATAAACTTTCTTTGAGCCACATCTTTTCTAAAGCTAAAAATGTCCAGCGTAATTCCGCCAATAAGCGAGAATAAACTTCTGTGACTCTACCTTTGAGATCCACCCGTCTTTGCACAAAACCTTGGTGACGCTGTTTAGATTCATCCGTATTTGCTGCTTCATGTCCTTGGATGAACTGAACAAACATTTGTCTGACTAGGTGAGGTTGTTCTTTCCATCTGGGAACAGAAATATCTGTTGCTACCTCACTCAAATAACCGTAATCTTCCAATATTTCGGCAAATTCATCTAAAATTCGCTGCCCTTCTGGAATTTGTGCCAGTTGTTCAAAAACTCTTTCTGGGTCAATCTCCGGTAAAATTGCCTGAACATCTGCGGCTAAAATTCGCAGCGATCGCAATGATGCTACTTCAGGAGTAATACTGTGATCAATTTGCTCTTCCTTCACCCCAGAAACCGCTTGCCGGATGGCAGCACTCAAGGGAGATAAAATACTGTAGTAAGTACCCTGGTTGAGCAAATCAAGAATTAAGTCCACTCTGGTTAACAAATGCGGTGCTGATAATTCCTCAATCGGTTCATTTGCTAATTTTGTCAACCCCGGAATAAATCTTTGACGATAATCCCGCTTAAATTCCTGTTCTAAGCTGATTTCTCGCTGTAACAGCTTTGTCAATCCTGGTAAATTCTCCAAGGTGGAAGCTAGAGGCGGTTTACTCATTTTTGCGCCTCTGGTTAAAAAATCCAAACTTTCTGGTGGTAAACCCATCTCCAGAAACACTTCACCTAAAAAGGAAGCATTAAAGTAAGCTCTAGAATAATGCAGCGTCGCCATTTTGGTGAAATCTAACTCGCGGGTTTTGTCACCTAAGACTATGGTGAACAGTTCTCCCCACATCCCACAAGTTAAGGGTAAATTAATTGACCAGGTTAAGGGATGAATCACACCGGGAATGACTTCAGCGGCGATTTTCCTTGTCCAGATTGGTAGTAGGGTGGTAATTGGTCGTGCTTGCAATACCCAGAGAGTTTGTCCATCATAACTCCACTCTACATCTTGGGGAACGCCATGATAACGTTTTTCTAATCTTCGGGCTAAATATGCTACTTGTTTGATTAATGGTTGGGGAATTTTTCCTTCTCCCTCAAATTTTACTGTAGATAATTTATCTTCACCGACGACAAACACCCGATATTGTTCTGGTGTGATTTTCCCGGAAACAACTTGTGCGGGACTTCCTGATACTGCTTCAATGATGACTGCATCACCTTGTTGGGCAATGGGATCACGACTAAAGGCCACACCAGAATATACACTTTGGACTTGGGGTTGAATCAATACGGCCATGGCCGCATCTTTCGCACCAAGATTGCGCCGATACTCTACAGCAGTAGGATGATTATAAGAGGCTTGAACTTGGGCGATCGCTAGTTCTAACTCTTGTTTATTAGTAACATTCAATACTGTTTCGTATTGTCCCGCCGCAGAAGCTTGTTGTGAGTCTTCCCCAATCGCAGAAGAACGCACTATCAAGGGTGACAGGGATGATGGTTGCAGAAAATCAATCAACAAACCAGGATCATCAAAGGGCGCTAAAATCCAGCCTTTTGGCACGGGATAACCCCAGCGTTTGATTTGTGATAATGTAGCTGCCTTAGCTCCAAATACCTCTGGTTCTAAGTCATCATCTAAAGTGATAATCGTTTGCTCACCACCGCTTAAATATTGCATCATCGGTTGTGATTCTGTGTCTGCTTCTGCCACTGGCAGATCCATGTCATCGGGCATTTGTTGATAAATCCAACCGACTAACCCCGCTAATGCAAAGGCAGCGAGAATTTTTGGGAAATCATTAAAATGTAAGACTGCTACAAATACGGGAAATAAAATTAAAACCCCATATTTAATCGCTTGTTTAGAGCGCAGAATGACAAAGCCAATGGCAGCTACTAAACTCACAAATCCAGCAATTAGGGGATCGTGCATCAAAAATCCCCAAACTACGTTTGTTGTTCCTGCTCCTTTCCCTAAAGCATATCTCCCTATCACTAAGGCGATCAAAGCTATTAATTCCCAAAATGAGCCTTGAGGAAAGAAAATACGGGCGATTGATACTGCTGCAATTCCTTTAAAAGCTTCCGACAGCACTGCCAGAATCCCCACCAGTTTACCACCGTGATAGAAAGCAGCAGAGACGCTAATATTTCCTGTACCCATTTGTGCTAATCGCTGACGCTTGAGAGCGTAAGTAATCCAAGCAATTAGCGGCATTGCCCCTAAGAGTGGGCAAGTAATTAAAATAACTAATAAACCCCAAAGCTGAAACATTTATTGTTGTTTTTGTATTTTAGATTTATATTGCATCTAAAGTTGCAAATCGCAAATCTAAATTTTAATTATTTCTCACTATTTTTTTTAGATTGTTTAATTTATGCCTTGATGGACACTGAGCAGCTAGGTTAACCTTCGTTGTTCAGTGTCCTTTGAGCTTATCAATGATCCTAGTTTAACGCATAGGCAGATTGCAACGCCCACAGGATGAGTGCTGCTATAGATCCCAGAACTAGCACAGTAGAGATTGTGACTACTTTTGGTGAATCCGCACCTTCAAATTTCATAATTCCGCGATTTAAGTCGGACATACTTTTGTAAGCCTCCTTTGTTACATTCCCAGTCTGTCCGATTTGATTGTAGTCTTTCTATTCACCTAATGATGTTAAGTTCACATTATTATTTTGGGAATAGGTGATTGGTGACTGGGGACTGGGGACTGGGGACTGGTGATTGGGGAATTGCTTTAGCGAAGCTTACCGAAGGTATCGCTGTTTGGTTTTGGTAATCCTCTCATTTACATTGGTGATGAACAAATTGGTTATTTATTATCACCTAATCAAAGCACCTGTCGTATGGGCAACCGCATTGAAATTAATGAATATTCTGTGCGAAGTGCGACAATACAAAAAACACCTCAACCATTGACACTGCGAATTTTGCTTTTAGGTGATTCTATTGCTAATGGCGGTTGGTGGACAGTTCAACAAAATACTATTTCTAGTTTAATTGAAACTTCTTTAAAATCTCAAAAATATCAGAATAATTACCAACAAGTGAAAGTTTTAAATACTTCTGCTAACTCCTGGGGACCAAGAAACGAATTAGCTTATTTACAGCGTTTCGGCAATTTTCAAGCTCAGGTGATAGTGTTATTAATTAACACTGATGATTTATTTGCTACTGCTCCCACCTCCCTACCTGTGGGACGCGATCGCAACTAACCAGATCATAAACCGCCTTTAGCAATTATAGAATTTTTACAGCGTTATTTAATTAAACAAAAACCCATACCCGAACTAGAAGCAGTACAAAAAGAACCAGGCGATCGCGTGGGAATTAATTTAGAAACTATTGGTAAAATTCAAAATTTCGCTCAAGAAAACAACAGTAAATTTATTTTAGCCATGACTCCCTTATTCAGAGAAATTGGTGAACCAAGACCCCGTGATTATGAAATTGTTGCTCGTCAACGTTTATCTGATTTTACCAAAGAACAGCCAATTAATTATATAGATTTTTTACCACAATTCAACTCAATTTATAACCCCGAAAGCTTATATGACGATAGTATTCATCTTAATCTTAAAGGTAATCACTTTGTGAGTGAAATTATCGAGAAATTACTCTTGTATAATTTTGGTAATGGGTAATGGGTAATGGGTAATGGGTAATTGGTTTATTAACTTCCCCCTGCTCCCTGCTATCGTGCCTATTTACTGTCACCTGTCACCTAAATTTTTTCTCGAATCCAAATAGCTAAACCCCCACCTCTACCGCGAGCAGCGATAAAATCTTCCGTTGCTAAGAAGAAAGCAAAAAAAGGTAATTTAGCAATAGGTTGACTATAAAAATCCTCAGATTCCACCTTACCAGAACGAATCCGCTGATGATAAACAACACGGTTAAATAAACTAACTTGCATCTGGGTAAAATCAAACGCCAAGAGATTTTTCTTACCTAGATATTGCGCTGATCCCGTCAGTTTTAACACCATAGATCCCAGTTGAACTTGATTAGAGATTTCACATTTACCAGCCGCTGTTTGTGAATTTGTGTGTAAACTTGTTTGTAAACTGGCATCATCTAAACTGGGACTAAAAGAAATATAAACTGCGGCAAATTTTGGTAAATAAAAACCCTTACCCAAAATAATTCCCCCACGCTGTCTAACTTTCTTAGTACCAGTAGCAAAACAAAGCCGCCATTTACCCATCAAAGACTCAAACGGATAATTTAGGCGTTGCTGCTTGGCAGATTTTTCTGCTGCTAGTAAAGCATTGACAACTATTTCCGCAACGGGAGGTTTATTTCCCTCTCGATAGGCGATCGCAGTTTGAGTTAAGATACTGAGAAAATTAAGCGTGGTAGTAGATGTCAAATCAGCCGTCATGTTAATAGTTGTTTTTTCTATGTCTAAATAGATTTTAACCTTGATCAACAAGCTACCCAACTTTTCCCAGAATTGGTAATCTGTCTGATAGCTGATGGCATGAATACAGCAGATTGCAGATTATAGCAGTTTTCATGTCTTTAGACCACAATAAGGGCGAAGCATTCGGACGACCAATTATCAATTTTTGTCCCAGGTTATTTTCCGAATGCTTCGCCCCTACTTCGCCCCTACGACTCCTGACTTCTGCTATCTTTCTACTCAGGAAAGATTCCAAATCTAAAAATCTTTAGCACAATAGAATAACCCAATCGTCTTTTCTGTGGTTTGAGGAGTTGAACTTATCTAAAGACACAGAGAGGTAAAATTATGGACGCTAATAGCTTCCTGAGTCAATATACATCAGGAAAACGGAATTTTAAGGGAGCAATTCTGCATCAGGCACAGTTAACTCAAGCTGAATTAACTGGTGTTAATTTATCTGAAGCTGACTTGAGTGGTGCTGATTTAAGTGAAGCCAACTTGAGTAAATGTAATCTATCTAGAGCAAATTTGACCAATGCCGATCTCAATGGCGCAAATTTGCAAGGTGCAAACTTGAGTGAAGTAAATTTGATTGGTGCTGATTTGACAAGAGTTAATTTCCAGGAAACTAACCTCAGTCGTGCAGACTTGCGAGCCGCAAATTTAACGTCAGCTAATCTACTGGGTGCAAACCTCAGTGAAGCAGATATCAGTGGTGCTGATTTCAGCAGTGCTAATCTTCAAAAAGCCAATTTGATTGGTAGCAATATCGAAGAATCAGAACTCTATGATGCAGATTTAACTGGTGCAATCATTTCTGAACCAGAGATGATTGAGGAAGTTCTGCATATAGGTTTATCCCATACATGGATCACATGGGCTGGAAGTTATTGATTTTTCAAGGGGAAATGGGAAATGGGGAATAGGAAATGGGGAATAGGAGTCATGGATTTTGGATTGTTTTTGTCATCTCCAATCTAAAATCTAAAATCTAAAATCTAAAATTTTCTTCCCCACTCACCAGTCACCACTCCTTAATAAACTAAAGGTGTTACACCACGCATTGCTCGTAAAGAATTTATACAAGCTGGGCAATCACAGCCAAATAAATCCACGGCCATATTGCTTTCTTCAATATTGAACTCTAGCATCTGAATATCAGCAGGAGTATCAAAATCTTCTGCTTGGGGTTGATAATCTGGAATTTGAGCTAATACAGAAGCTCTAGCACATACTAAACCAACTTTATGTTTATTGCGAATACAGGACAAATTATCTTTACTTTGGGCTGTATTCTGGGATGTATTTTTAACTGTTGGTTCTATCGCTTGGGCTTGCTTGAGCATCACTCCCATAGTCAACCAGGAGCTAATCAATACAGGAGAAGAAAAGAGGCTTAGTATAAATTTGTTCATCATCTTGCTTGATATAATGTTCTTGACTGCTAAGGATACACGATTAAATCTTTCAATTCAAGAGAACAGCTATCAGGAATAATAATAGTTGATTCCGGTGCTATAGAGTGTCAGTATTAGTCACTGACCAGTTATTTAATTTTTTGGACATAATTGTAGTAGTTATGTCTTTTGACTTTGACAATTTTTTCAATCCTCTTCCTTTCAGAGAGAGGTCATTGTCAATTGTCCATTGTTAATTGTCCATTATTGAAGTGTGTAGGCAGGAAACAGCAAGGATCAGGAAACAGGAAAGACGGGTTTTAGTTATTCAATCAATTTAGATATTGACTGAAAATTAACTATTAAAAAATGAATAATAAAATGTCCGCAAGAGCGGACATATATCAGGGCTTCTGTCACTTTTATTGGCTACAATCATGTATGAAACATGATGCTTTTATTGTTGATGATAAAAACCAAAAAATCAAGGGTTTACAAGCATTAGACTAGACATAACTACTTGAATTTTATCTTTTTATATAAGCCTTGATGAGTGATTAGAGACGTTGACCGGAATGTTTGTACGGAATTATTGTCAAATTTGTAATTACAGAGAACCAATTTTGTAGATAAATTATCAAGTCTGACTCCAACAGCGATGATGATTTTGACTTTTGTTAGCACAACTTTGGTTAAGGATATTCTATATTCTGAATCTTGGCAATTTTCTAGGAAATATCAACAGGAAAATCACCTCATAAACCTCATAAATATTTGGATGTTTTATATAAAACAATTTGTCTAATAGCATAGCAAAAATTACTAAAATCGGACATTTATTTTTAGACATAATTCCGATATTTATGTCTTTAAGTTCTGAAGATTTATGGTATTTTTAAATTAAATTAAATTAAAAAGGTAAAGGTGGTCAGGTATGACAAGCCCTGAGAATAATTTGTTATTCTTGGGGCTTTATTTAGGATCACGAATTTACAATAATCGACAATTAAAAATGAACCTGGAATGAAACAATTGTCAATTATCAATTGTCAATTATCAATTGATAACGACGTGGTGTATAAACTCTTGTATCTTTTTCACTGGTTTCAATTTTCCGAGTTTGGGAAGAACCAATAATAATCAAGGTTCGCATATCAGCATCCTTTGGTTTTAATTGTTCCAAATTAATGACTTTTACCGTTTGTCCTGGTCTGCCAAGATTCCACCCTAATATTACCGGGGTATCTGGTTTTCTGTACTTTAGTAAGATATTTTTCGCTTCTTCTAATTGCCAAGTTCTTTCTTTGGAAATAGGATTATAAAATGCAATTACAAAATCACCTTGGGCTGCGTTTGTAATACGTTGGGTGATAATTTCCCAAGGTTTTAAAATGTCAGAAAGAGAAATTACACAAAAGTCATGTCCCAAAGGTGCGCCAATAGCTGCTGCGGTGGCTTGCATGGCGGAAATACCAGGAGCTACTTGAATATCAATTGTTTGCCATTCTGGTTGTTGATATTTATCTATGACTTCAAAAACTGCGGTGGCCATTGCATAAATACCGGGATCTCCTGAAGAAACTACTGCTACATATTTACCTGTTGCGGCTAAGTCTAAGGCCATTTTTGCCCTTGCTTCTTCTTCTCTATTATCCGATTCATGAATTTTTTTACCTTCAGCTAAAGCACCAATTAAATTAATATAAGTCTTATAACCAACTAAATCTGTAGCATGATTGAGAATTTCTTTAACTTCGGGTGACATCCATTTTGATGCACCAGGTCCAGTACCAATAATGGCTAATTTTCCCTGTGGTTGTCCGATGGTTTCGGGGTTGATAATTTCTGGAGAAATACTCAGAGTAATCTGGGAAAATGGAGAACACAAAGATTTGTTATTTGGTTCTGTACCTGCACAAACAACTGCTTCATGAAAACAGTATCCTTGGGTGGTAAATTTTGTCAGTTGACTCACTGCAAAAAACCGAATGGGTACTTGAAAAATGTGGGCGATATTTTCCAGTATGCAATCAGCAGCTAGGTAAAGAGGTGCAAGAATAACAGCGACTGCTTTGGATGAAACCTGTGCGTCTTCTAGTAGTTCGTAAATGTGGCTAAGTGTTCCTGAGTTGGGGGAAGTAATGGCGATCGCTACTTTTTTGGGATGATAAACTAAACAGTCAGGTTGAGGAATTACGTTTTTTTCTGTCACCTCAATAGTTAACTCCCCATTTTCATCAATAGGTAAGTTACTTTCACTCAACCAAGGTGCTGTTCCTACTAATTTAACTTTTGCCCCTGCTAATAAGTCAGATATAAATTTTTTCGCATTCTCTGGGTTAGCTAAATGATATCCAAAAGGAGGAGATAACAACGCTGTCCGAAAACGCAAATCTCCTGTAGTGGTAATGGCAGCTTGTACTTTTAAAGCTGCTGCTATTTGCCGTGCTAATTCGTTTACTCCACTTAGTCCACCCAAAAGCGGGACAACTGCACTCCCATCTTCAGCTACAGCTAATACTGGTGGTTCTTGACTTTTATCTGTAATCAGTGGTGCTAAAGTTCTAATCAGAATCCCGGCTGCACATATACCAATTATCGGTGTGCCAGCGGCGAACAACTCGCGCAGTGTATCGCCAAAGTTTGTAAAGCTTACATCAACATCACAGGTGCGACTTGCTAACCCGTATAATTTTGCACCTGGTAAAATACTTGTAATTTGTCTGGCTACTGTGATACTATTTTGGCCTAGTATGACGACGGCAGATGTCAACCTTGTTTTCATTTAAAATTTATATTTATTTACTTATTTTAAGATAGTTCTTCCTTATCAGGAGATATTATATCAGGTTTTTAGATGGGTGTCAATAGTCTTAACTTACTATTGCGCGGTGACTGGGGACTGGGGACTGGTGACTGGTGACTGGTGACTGGTGACTGGTGATTGGTGACTGGGGACTGGGGACTGGTGACTGGTGACTGGGGACTGGGGACTGGTGACTGGTGACTGGTGACTGGTGATTGGTGACTGCTTAAAGTCTTTGCTTAGTGGGTATAACTATCATCGAGAAATAAGGAACTTGTTCGGGATCTACTTCATCTAAAGGTACAATTCTTTGCTGTGTGGTTGTTGCCCGTTCAATATATTTTGCCCGTGAAGCTAGTCCTAATTGATGCAGGATATCACGCACTTTAGCAAAGTGACGACCGAGTTTCATGATTGCTGCTGCATCTGTGGCTAAAAGCTGGGCAGTTAGCATTTCTGTGGGCAGGGTAGCGGGTAGAACTGTGAGAATATCGTTGTAGTAGGTGAAGGGTACACCCAAGGATACTGGACAGGCCATTAAGGAAGAAATGCCAGGAACAACTTCTGTCTGATACTGGTTAGATAAACGAGTAAAGATATACATGAAAGAACCGTAAAAAAACGGATCGCCTTCACACAATACAACGACATCCCGACCGGCGGCTAGATGTTCACCTATGGGTTCAACTTCTTTGTCATAAATGGCTTTGGCTTTTTCTGGTTCTAGGGCGCGGGGAAGATGATATAAAACTTCAATTTGATTACCGGGTAAGTATGGCGACACGATTTTTCTGGCGATACTTTCCCGATCTATTGCTGACTGATAGGCAATAACAGAGGCCGAACGTATTAAGCGTAATGCTTTTAATGTCAATAGTTCTGGATCTCCAGGACCAACACCAACTCCATACAGACGACCTTTTGAGTTCATATTTCTTCCTCGGTTGCTATGGCGTTAACGGCAGCAGAAGCGATCGCACTGCCTCCTCTTCGTCCATGTAAAGTCATAAATGGCACACCACGACTATCTTCTGCTAAAGCGACTTTTGATTCGGCCGCACCGACAAACCCCACGGGAAAGCCTAAAATTAATGCCGGACGTGGTACTCCCTCATCTAGCATTTCCAATAATCTAAATAAGGCTGTGGGTGCATTACCAATGGCCACAACTGCCCCATCTAAATGAAAACGCCACAGTTCTAAAGCTGCTGCTGATCGAGTATTTCCCAGGCGTTTGGCTATTGTTGGTACTTCTGGATCATTCAAAGAACAAATAATTGCGTTATTGGTGGGTAATCTTTTTCTGGTAATGCCTTGTGCAACCATGTGACAGTCACATAAAATTGGTGCGCCAGATGCTAAGGCTTTTCTACCTGCATCCACGGCATTGAGTGAATATGCTAACTCTGGAACTATATCCGGCATTCCACAGGCATGAATTAAACGAACAGCAATTTGCGCTACATCATCCGGTAGGGTATCTAATTTAGCTTCTGAGCGAATAATGGCAAAAGATTTTCTGTATATTTCCTCAGCATCGCGTATATAATTATACATAGTTTCGATATTTGGAATTTGAGACTTAAATGGATTGAACAGTGAACAATTGTTTGAGTTCAGATATATCATAACGATTGGCAAATTCTCTAAATGATTCTTGAGAACTAACCCGTTTCATTTGATACACTTTTAACATTCGTTCCATGAGTTGAGGTAATTCGGCAAAAGTCACATTTTCATAAATTGGACGACCAAATTGTTGTAAGGTATCGTCACCAAGATACACTTGATATCCTTCCCTGGATTCATTTTCTGCCTCAATTTTCACTCCTAGCAATGTAATATCACTTTGATGATGTTGAGCGCAAGATTTAACACACCCACTAAAATGAATATTAATAGCAGAATCTAAGGTGATGTGAGTTTCTAAATATTCTCCTAATGTTAAAGCGTGAGTTTTGGTGTCTGTTGCAGCAGCAGCACAACCCCGCTTTCCTGAACAGGAAACTAACCCGCTTTTAATGTTGGTAGCTGAATAACTCAGTTCTAGATGGGCAATTTCTCTTTGCACTTGTGCAATGTGTTCTTGGGCAATATCTGTGATTAGTAAATTCTGCCAAGGTGTGAGTCTGAGATTACTATTACCATATTTGGCGGCTAAATCAGCTAAACCCCGCATTTGCCAAGTTTGCAACCGTCCCAAGGGTAAAACAACACCGATATAATATAATCCTGATTGTTTCTGTTCATGTATGCCAATATGGTACATTTCTTGATTATTTTGATTATTATGTTTAGCTTCATCATGTAAATTTGCGAGTTTGCTTATTTGTGTGAGATTTTGAGATGCTATTTCTTTGGCTACCTGTAAATTATTTGCAGTTAAATACTCTGTAGCTTGTTGTAAATAATTTTCCCAGCCCAAATTATCAATAACCTCCCGCAAGCGTGGTTTACGCCGGCTACTAGGATCTGTATGCTGTAAGTAAACCTCTGCTAAAGCACCTAAAAATGGTATACATTGTGCGGGCGTTAATAAAATTCCTGTATTTATAAAAAATTTTTCTTTTTCACCACCACAAAAATGCAAAATGAGATATACTAGTTTATGTCCCCATTTCCCCGTAGGAAAGAACTTCGGTTCTTTCCTACCCCCCTGATCAATATCAACAGCCGCTAAAGTGATATCATTGGGGAAGTGTTTGAGAGAAAGTTTTCCACCACCATCGAAGCCAACGCTAAATTTTGCCGAAAGTCCGCCTAAATGGGAATTTTCTGTGATGTATTCATCCCAAGCTTTCACCAGAGGATGAGTATATATTAATTCTTGAGAGTCTATACCCGTAATGGGACTCGTCATAATATTGCGAATATGGTCTACAGCAGGATTAATAGAACCTAATCCCATTTTTTGTAATTGCTGGAGAATATCAATATTTATTTCTTGTTTAATTTCTCTGATTTGTAAATTAGCGCGATTGGTAACATCAACATAGCCGCCTCCATAATTATCCGCTATATTGGCGATCGCGTGTAGCTGTTCACTATTCAAAATGCCACCGGGTATTCTTAGGCGAGATAAGATGCCATCTTGGGCTGGTGTGGTGTAAAATAAACCTGGACAAGCTGTAAATGGACTTAACAAAATGGTCACTCCTTCCCCGTGCGACGCGGAGACAGAACAGGGATAAATTTCCTAGAGTTGGCATTCTGACTTGTTCAATTTAGGATTTTAGATTTTGGATTTTGGATTTTGGATTTTCTGATTACCCTTATTTTGTTACAATGTTTTTCTCAGTATCAATTATCTAAAATCAGCAATCTAAAATCTGACATTGCTTTACAGCTGCGGCACAGTCCCGGAATTTAACCGGAGTTTCCCAAATCTAAGATTTTGAATTATACCACAAGAAAGAATTTTTGGAAAGGTAATAGGTAATGGGTAATGGGTAATGGGTAATTAGGTTATTCATCTTCCCCCAGTCACCAGTCACCAGTCACCAGTCACCAGTCACCAGTCACCAGTCACCAGTCACCAGTCACCAGTCACCAGTCCCCAGTCACCAGTCACCAGTCCCCAGTCACCAGTCACCAGTCCCCAGAAGGATAGGCGATTTGATTCCAAAGTACCTCAATTTCTACACCTGTTAAAGCTTTAGTAATTTCTGTTTGGGAGTGAGTATAATAAAGGATAAATAAAACCAGTACCAATAAAACCAGGATAAATCCGCCAATGAGACAGATTATGTACCAAATTAAGTTTGATTTCAAATGCAATAGTTGACCTATTTTAACAACAAATTTTAGTATAAATATAATTTTATTATAAATAAAATTATTGGCTGTTGACCAGTCAAATCTTACTTTTGGTATATACTTATTTTAAAAATCTCTAGCCTTGGGTTGAAGAAAAATAATTATTTTCTTGTTTAGAATTGATTAATGTATTATAAATATAAAAAGATAAGTAAATCAAGCTTAAGGAAAGGAACTTAATATCCAGACACCGGGCTTCTTTAAGAAGTCCGGGATCTATCCACTATCCACTGTAAGTTGCGCCATTTTTGTATTTGGTTTGTATTTTGATGAGAGTATTTGGATTAGAAATGTATGAAAATTCAACCAGAAATTACCTATCGTAATGTAGAGAAATCAGAGGCAATTGATAATTTAGTTCATGAAAAAATTGCCAAACTAGAGAATATTTGTAATTACATCAATAGCTGTCACATTGCTATTGAAAAAATCCATGATCGTCCCCGTAGCGGTTCTCCTTATCGAGTGAGAATTGATCTGACTGTTCCGCCTGGCCATGAACTAGCAGCGGAAAAAAATCCGGGTGAGGGTGTTCAATATCAACCGTTAGATGCAGTAGTGAGAGAAACTTTTGATGCTATGCGTCAGCAGTTAGTTAAACTGACTCAACTGCAACGTGCAAGTGAACAAGCTGGCAGATATGAGGAAGCGCAAGAAAGCACAGGTTTGGTAACAAAATTATTTCGAGAAGATGGCTATGGTTTCCTAAAAACTTTAGATGGAAGGGAAATATATTTTCACCAAAATAGTGTTTTACATCACGACTTTGACCGTTTAGAAATTGGTACTGGTGTGCATTTTTCCTTAGAGGATGGGGAAGAAGGACCGCAAGCAAGCACTGTAAAAATAGTTGATAAACCTGGTGTGCGTGCTGGTAAATCTTCAGAAAAATTAGTTGAAACTCCTTTAGATTGGTAGGATTTAATAATGGACAATTGACAATGAACAATTGATAATTAATTATTACCTCTCCCTGTAAGAGAATAAAAACAGCAGATTTTTTGATTTTTTCACCTTCAAAGGAGAGGTTTTTAAGTTTGAATACAATAGTCAATTATCAACTGTTAATATCAATTATCAATTGATCACTTATTGGCTGGAAAGGATATGAATACACAAATTGATGAATTGAAAAAAACAGCATCTCAATTACTGGCAGCAATGCTATCTAATCCTCACATTTACCCTCAAGTTAGTGATGAGGGAGGTTATGGAAATTTGGAACAGAAATTAATGATTGCATCTGTAGAAATGGCAGAGAAATTAATTGAGCAGATTGACAAGAATAGCTCAAGAAAATGATCAATTTTTCTCCAAGGGCGAAGCATTCGGGCGAACAATGATCAATTTTTATCCCAGGCTATTTTCCGAAGGCTTCGCCCCTAATAGATTCTACCTTAACGGTGAGAGAGTTCTAAAAAACTAATTTTTTGTGGTATAAAACTTGATGAACTTTCCCAATAATCTGCTTTGTTAATATTGACTTTTAGCAAGGCAATATTCGGTTCATCTATTCCTTGGGGAAACCAAGTTTGTAATTCTGGTTTCCATTTCTCTTGTAATTTATTTCTATCTTTCACCAGTTCTGCTGTACCGGAAATAGAAATATATCGCTGTTGATCAGGTGAAGAAAAACTCACATTTACTTGTTGACGACGTTGAATTTCTAAGACTTTATGAGAATCAGCAAAGGTAAAGAACCAAAGTTTACCATCTGCATCAATGTCGCTAAAAATAGACATAGGACGACTATGCAAACTACCATCATCATCGACTGTAGTTAACATAGCATTGTCAATGTCTTTAATCAGTGTACGCAACTGCTGAGTTTTTTGATTGTGTTCTTGTGAATTTGCCATTTAGGTATTTTTTTATTTAGTAATGGGTAGCTCATATCTTTTTTAGTATTAATGTTTTTAGATTGCTATTACATGAGTCTATAGGTGTAATTCTCACCTTAGTAATTAAGTTGCTTAGTGTATAACTAAAGGAATATTTTGAGAAAAAAATTAGAGAAAAATGATAATTTTGTTTAGGAATTACAAATAATTATGTAACTTGAGGATGATGGCAATAGCTAGTAATTTTTATAATATTTTTTTATACTATTTTAGTGATTGACTGGATCAAGTGATAATAGGAGAGATGTAAAAATGGCATCTACATTAGACACAATTATTGAAGGTTTGACAGCAATTGTCTTTTCACCTGTGATTTTACCGATTGCATCAGCAATGAAACAACCTGTAGTCCAAAATACTATTAAAGATAGTATTTTGTTATCAGAAAAAGTTAAGGATGCAGTTGCAGAAATGGGTGAAACGGTAGAAAAAGTAAGCGCAGATGCAAGAAAGGAGAAACCCGAAAGTTTTCCATCTAGAACTCAATCTAGAAGTCAATTTAGAAATCAATCTAGAACTTATGGAAATTATTTCACAAATGGTAAATCAGAAGCAGCAAAAGATTTAATCAATGTCATCTCTGATATTAATACAGATGTGGCAAGAATGACAAATGGTGTTGCTGATTTACGAGTGATATTACCTGTAGGAATTGGTTTACTTTCGCTGCAACAATTGTTAAGAAAAGGATTTCAATTAGAAGAAATACCTTGGTATATATTGGCTTGGTATGCTTTTGATATTTTTACCAGACTAAATTTTGAGGATGAAACTCAATTAACAAATTTATCAATTAATACTGTTTCAATGGAATTTCAGGAGCAACAAAGTAGTGATTCAAATAATACACAGCAATGTCAAAGGGAGAGCTAGATATAAAATTGATGAACTTTATCGTTCGCAGTCATTAAAGATATATTTGGAGCGATCGCTTGCTAATTACCCAGAAATTATTTCTGTTGCTGCTAATGTGTTAACTAGCAATATTTTGGTTATTTTTCAACCAGACGTTAGCTATAGGAAAATTGCATATTTTATTGATAAAGCTTTATCGGGATATAAAGATAAGGCTGGATTTACTGATGTTAAAACATTAGTACACCCTACTAAAAAAGATAAGTTAACTTTATCCAAGCAAGAGCAAAAAACCGAAAATTGGTATTTAATGACAGCGGATAATGTTTTGCAATCATTAAATACTTCCCATATCTCAGGATTATCTAATGAAACTGCCAATAAATACCTGAATAAATATGGTAAAAACCTATTATCAGCAACAGTAAAACGCTCAGAAATCAGTATGTTAATTGAGCAGTTTAAATCATTACCAGTTGCTTTATTAGGTGTTGCTGCGGGAATTTCTATTTTCACTGGGGGAATTATTGATGCTGTAGTAATTTTGGGTGTAGTTGGTTTAAATGCTACCATTGGTTATATTACAGAAAGTCAATCAGAACGCATTATTAATTCCCTGAAAAATCGCTCAGAAAAATCTACTTGGGCAATTAGAGATAATAAGCTACAAGAAATACCTACAGAAAATGTAGTTGTAGGAGATATTTTAGTTCTTAAACCTGGTAGTTATATTGCCGCAGATGCCAGAATTATTGAAGTTGATAATTTAACTATTGATGAATCTGCTTTAACTGGGGAAAGTGTTCCCGTTTCTAAAAATCCCACATTATTACATGGTGAAGATGTACCTTTAGCTGATCGTTTGAATATGATTTATAAAGGTACATTAGTTATTAATGGACAGGGTTTAGCAGCGGTAGTTGCTACAGGCAAATTTACCGAAATGGGTAAAATTCAGCAATTAGTTAGTGAAGCAACAACAACTCAAACTCCCCTTGCTAAACAATTAGATCAAGTGGGTAGTCAACTGGTTTTTATTAGTATGGGATTATGTGGTTTAGTGTTTGGAATGGGAGTTTTACGGGGATATAATTTATTAGCAATGTTGCAATCTTCTATATCTTTAGCAGTTGCAGCAGTACCCGAAGGTTTACCAACAATTGCTACCACAACCCTAGCTTTAGGCATTCGTGATATGCGAAAAAATAAAGTTATTGTTCGCAGTTTAAATGCAGTAGAAGCATTAGGTTCGGTGCAAACTATTTGTTTAGATAAAACCGGAACTCTCACAGAAAATAAAATGTCAGTGGTGGAAATAGTCACCGACAGTAAACATATTCAAGTCAGGGATGGTGAATTTATTACTGGGGAAAAAATTATTAATCCCTACACTTATAATGAACTATTAAAATTAATTCATGTAGCAATTCTTTGTAATGAAAGTGAAGTTAGTAAAAAAAATGATGCTGATGAATATCTGGTTACAGGTTCAGCTACAGAAAATGCTTTGATTTACACAGCGATTAGTGCAGGTGTAGATGTGATGGCGTTGAAAGAAAAATATCCTTTACTGCAAACTAATTTGCGTTCTGAAAATCGCAACCTTATGAGTACAATTCATGCAACTCATAATTGTCAGCAAATGGTGGCTGTGAAAGGAAATCCTGCGGAAGTTTTACAACTTTGTCATCGGTGGATGAAAAATGGTGAAGTTGTACCTTTGATAGCAGAAGACCGACAGAAAATAGAAATAGAAAATGATCGTTTAGCAGGAAAAGCGTTAAGAGTTTTGGGTGTGGCTTATGGTTATATTGAGGAAGTGGAAAATAACAATAATCATGAATCAGATTTAATTTGGTTGGGTTTGGTGGGGATGGCTGATCCAATTAGAAAAGGTGCAAAAGAATTAATTGCCGACTTTCATCAAGCGGGAATTAATACGGTAATGATTACTGGTGATCAAAGTCCTACAGCTTATGCGATCGCTAAAGAATTAGAATTAAATCGACATCCCCAATTAGAAATTCTTGACTCTAATAACCTCAATAATCTCACCCCGGAAGCATTAGCAGCACTCAGCGACAAAGTAGACGTTTTTGCCCGCATTAGTCCTAGTAATAAACTGCAAATTGTTCAAGCATTGCAGACATCGGGTAAAGTTGTTTCTATGACCGGTGATGGTATTAACGACGCACCTGCATTAAAAGCTGCTCAAGTCGGTGTAGCAATGGGTAAAGAAGGTACAGATGTCGCCCGTGAAGTTGCTGATATTGTCTTAGAAGATGACAGATTAGAAACAATGATGATTGCGGTTAGTAGAGGCAGAACAATTTACAACAACATTAGAAAATCTGTACATTTTCTCTTAGCTACAAATCTCAGCGAAATTATGGTGATGACAACCGCTACCGCAGTCGGTATTGGTGAACCTTTAAACGCAATTCAACTTTTATGGTTGAACTTAGTAACTGATATTTTCCCTGGACTTTCTTTAGCTATGGAAGCACCAGAACCAGACGTATTAAATCAACCTCCGCGTAACCCAAATGAACCAATTATTAAAAATACTGATTTTGGGAGAATTGTGTTTGAATCTGCTGTCATTTCTATTAGTACCTTAGCTGCTTATGGTTACGGTATTTTTAAATATGGAATTAGTCCTAAAGCTAGTACCTTGGCTTTTATGACTTTGACTTATGGGCAGTTATTACATACTATTAGCAGTCGTTCTGAAAAACACAGTATTTTTAGTCAGGAAAAATTACCGCCTAATCCTTATTTAACGACTGCTGTTGTTGGTTCTTTTGGTATTCAAATTTTGGCTTTAGCTGTGCCACAGTTACGGAGTTTATTGAAAATTGCCCCGTTGAATATGGTTGATACTGTTGTAATTTCTGGTGGTGCTTTGTTGCCATTGTTGGTAAATGAAGGGACTAAAAAAATAAGTTGATAAGATATTTTGATAACGAACCACAGAGGCACAGAGAACGCAGAGAAAAGAGAGGATTTTTTTATGAAAAAGGATTTTATGTTTACGTCGGAATCTGTGACGGAAGGGCATCCTGATAAACTTTGTGATCAAATTAGTGATGCTATTGTAGATAGGTTTTTACAACAAGATCCCTATGGGAGAATTATTACAGAATGTGCTGTGTCAACAGGTATTGTTTTTATTGCTGCGAGATTTGAACCTAGTGCAAATGTGGATTTTACTAATATTGCTAGGCAGGTAATTGAACAAGTTGGTTATCAACAAACAGAATTCAATGGTAAAAATTGCAGTATTTTAACTAGCTTAACAGAATTGCCTCCTGAAGAATATCATTTATTTGATGAAAAGATTTTATCTGATGCGGAAATAGAGAAAATTACTGTCAAGAATCAAGCTACAGTTTTTGGTTTTGCTTGCAATCAAACTTATAATTTTATGCCTTTACCGATTTGGTTAGCACATAAATTAGCTCGACAAATTAGTGAGGTGAGAAAGCAAAAAATCCTCTCTTATCTTACCCCAGATGGTAAAACCCAGGTAGGTGTTGAATATAAAAATCGTCAACCTTATAGGATTCACAGTATTACAGTTATCGCTAGTCAAAATCAATCGGCAAAACCAAATTTACAACAATTACAAGATGATATTAGAGAAACTGTGATTGCTCCTGTGTTTGCAAATGAAGCAATTAAACCTGATGCTAAAACTAGAATCTTTATTAATCCTGATGGATCATTTATTATTGGTGGACCCACTGCCCATGCAGGTTTAACTGGTAGAAAAAACGCTATTGATACCTATGGTGAATATTCTAAACATAGCGGTTCGGCGTTAAGTGGTAAAGACCCCATTAGAATAGATAGAATTGGGGCTTATGTTGCTAGATATGCTGCTAAAAATGTTGTTGCTGCAAAGTTAGCTGATGAGTGCGAAGTACAATTAAGTTATTCTATCGGACTTTCTCGACCTGTGAGTGTGCAGGTGGAAACTTTTGGCACTGGGAATATTTCTGATGAGGAAATTACTGCTATTTTAGAGAAACATTTTGATTTTCGGTTAGCAGGAATTATTAAACAATTTAATTTAAGGTTTTTACCTTCATTAACTAAAGGTGGGTTTTATCGCAAGCTTGCTGCTTATGGTCATGTGGGTAGAATTGATATAGAATTACCTTGGGAAAAGTTGGATAAGGTGGATGTATTTTGAATTTGGGGTTAATAATTAGGGCTTGCTGAAAAAGTTATCTGTGAAGGCAAGGGAACAGGGAACTCTTAACAGGGAACAGTTTCAGCTATCTGTCATCCTATAATTTCCTGATTTATCAG
>NZ_JACJPT010000190.1:0-5789 GCF_014696195.1 Sphaerospermopsis sp. FACHB-1094
TTAATTAATATTTCCTTGGCTGTTAAAATATGTTCTTTTGTAATAGTAATATTTCTATCTTTTACCATTTTTTCTACAATTTCTTTAGCTAAAGCATTCACTAACCAAGGTTGTCCTTGGGTTAAATCATAAGCTGTTTCTATTGCTTCTGGTGTGAAAATTTGTCCTGTTGCTGCTGTATGTTGTTGATATAATTCTCCTACTTCTGCAAGATTAAAATTTCTCATAGTCAGAGAAGCAACTTTTATATTAAAAGGACTAGAAGTATTTAATCTGTCACTACCTCCCGATGCTACTTTATAATCTCGCACATCTCGTAAACCAATTAAACCTACTGATGAGGGAAAATTTTCTGGACGGTTAGGAAAACCATCTCTTAATTGTCGTAAAATAGAAATTAATGTTTGATCTTGTAAAGAATCAATTTCATCTATAAATAATACTAAAGGGCGGTTTAAAGATGTTGCCCAAGCTGATAAAAAAGCTTTAATTCTGCTTCCTGGTTCTTCCTGTTGCCATTGTTTAACAGGTGGTTGTAATTCTTTGGGTAAACGAATATTTATTGTATCATACCAAGTTCCTAAAATGGCTAATTCTGCGGTGGTAGGATCATGATTAAATGCACTGCCTACTTCTACAGATACCATGACTGCGGCATAATTTCCAGTGTCGGTAAGTTGTTTTGCTAGGGATAACATGGCGGTGGTTTTCCCTGTTTGTCGTGGTGCGTGTAGGACAAAATAACTACGTTGTTGAATTAACGCCTCTAAATCTGGTAATCTGACTGTGGGAGATAGGAGATAGTGGATATCATTTGAACATGGACCTGCAATATTAAACCAGCGAGTCATAGAAATTTTGGTAATAGGTGAACTCTTTAAGTTTACACATTTTTCATGCTCCTAATACATATAACCCACATTCCGCACTTCGCTTTATAATACATGAAGATTAAGAAAATTGGGGTTAATGGTGGTTGAATAGCGAACTGCTTGCAGCATTGCTTCGCTATCGCCGAAGGGCTATAATTCATACGTTTAAATAGGGGATGCTGAGAAAGTCTTGTCGTGATGACAGGTGACAGGTGACAGGTGCTAGGCCACGCTTCGCTATCACAAAGTGCAAGCTTTTTTAGGATCATAGCACCTAAAACCAGGCGCAATTTTAATTTTCATCATCCTTAATCCCTTGATTTATCTAGGTTCTACATTTATTCAGCATCCCCTATTTATATCCCAATCACCAATCACCAATCATCAGTCAATATTAAATAACGGTAACTCATTATTTGTGGTTTTGGTATTTTTCACCGTCTTCTTTTTATTACTCTTCCCTTTTTTCTTCCCTTCTGCAACTTTTCCTCCTAATATTTCTGACTCATAGCGTTTTTGGTTGAGTTCCAACAACTTCGCTAAAACTTCATCATGTATTTCCTCTGGCCAACGATATCTCCAAGGTTTTTTCTTACTTCTTTCTCCTCTCTTGGTAGGAGAGATATCAGGGGTGAGGTCTTCTTCTTCGTAGTCTAATAAAAATTCGCATTCTGTGGATATGTCACCCCATCCATAAGCGTTGAGAACCTCTTTATCCATTGCGGTGTGTAGTTCTCTGAGTTTAATAATGTCGGGGTCGTATTCGTCGGGGTCATGAAAACGGTTGTAGGTTTCTGTCAGTCCTTGGTTGTTTTTTACCATCAACTCCGCACGGTATTCATAATAGGTTTTTCCCGCTTGTTCTAATATGGGGTTGTTTTCCCAGTTTTCGGGAAAGGGGAAGGTTTCAAAACAGTCTGATGGTGTGTAACGCAGGTCATCTTTCATTGATGAACCAAAAAATCTTGTCCATATTTCATGGATGCGAGATTGTAATATACAGAAAAATGAGTTTTTATCATTTGCAAATACTACCAATGAATCAGAATAAACCATTGCACTTGGTAGAAATGTAAATGAACCATGTTGACCTACGCGAGAAATAACTAACACCCTATTAAGTTGTGATATTGCTTTAGTTCCTTCCTGATTTCTTCTTCCAAATAGCCACCATTGACTACTATAACTACCTGGTTTATTTTTTCGCTCAGGGTAAACTTTTTCTTTTACTATATTATATAAATCAGGATATTCCCTAGCTTCCTCCTCACTCATCTCCCCAAAATTAATTACATATCTCCGATGTGCATGAGTAGGACTAGAATTAACTTCCTCACCTCCAATATAAGGAAAAATTCTCTCTGCATTTTTGGGATTTTCTGCAATTAACCTGTGCATTTCTGCTATCGGTGTAGCTTCCGGGTTATGATCATCAAAAGTGAAACCCATTCCTAAAACAATACTACCTTGAAAACTCTTATCCGCATTTGCTATTAACTTCTCAGGGTCCTTATTTCCCCCCGCATGAAATAAAAACGCCGTAATTAAATCAACTTGCTTATTATCTAACAACTTTTTGCCCACATACTCACCCTTAAAACAGTGAACCACGCTAACCACCACCGCAGCTAAACCCGGCCACTTTAACCGTTTTTGGGCATTATAAATAATTCCCTCATGTTCACAAATATATCTCAAACCCGTGCTGCGGGTATCTCCCTGGGCGATGGTGTTAGTAGCAATTAACCCAAAAGTGCCATTTTTACGTAATAAATCAAACGCCCTTCTAAAAAAATGTGCGACTAAATCAGCATTACCATGAGATTCAGGATTGACAACTTTCAACCAATCTAAATAACCTTGAATATTACCATTAATTGTGGTATTTTTACCCGCAAAAGGTGGATTTCCAATAATTGCATCAAAACCGGGATTTTTGCGATCAAACACTTCTGGAAATTCAATTTCCCAATTAAAAACAGGAACAGGTTTTTCCCCAGATTTTAAACTATTACATATATTGATAATTTCTTCTTTCTCCTGTTGGGGCAACCACGGGGGGTTTGCTTCTACCGACTCCTTTACGGGCGAAGCATTCGGGTGAGAAATTCTTGATTTTTCCTCAATATTTTTGTCCAAATGCTTCGCCCCTACCTTGGCAAACATTAACCGTAACTTCTCTAACTCATCCTTCCTTGCTTTATCTTTTTCTGCTGTAAAAAACGCCGCAATAACTAAGTCACCTCTAACCCTGGTTTCCTCTAATTCTTTTTCTACATCTTCGTATTTTTCCCGTTTCTTCCCATATTCATCATCACCAAAATTAACAATCTCATTTCTATAATTTTTCACATTATCAATTGCTAATGGTAAGGATAAACTTTCATCTGTATAGGTAGTATCCGCTATCCAACTAAAATTTTTAATCTGTTCCCGCGTCAACCCCACCAAAGAGTCACCCCATTTCAACGCATGATCTAAAAATGTAAAAGTATGATTTTTCGCTAAGGTTGCCAACCACAAAGACAACTTCGCTAAATTCACAGCAAACGGATTTTTATCTACTCCATACAAACACCGTTGTGCTACCACCCGCCGCGCAAACAATAACACATCCTCATCCCCAGGAATAACCGGAGTATTTCCCTGTTTTTCCCACACTTCCACCACCTTTTCCGCTATCTGACGACAAACTTCTACCAAAAACGCCCCCGAACCCATGGCTAAATCACAGACTTTCAGGTTTAAAATGTCCTCAGATGTGGGGTGATCTCCCAACTTCTCAAATACCGGTCTTAATGTTTCTGTAACTATCGGTGCAGTTAACGCCCTTGGTGTATAATGTGACCCACTCCGTCGTCGTTCTTCCCCTGGTTGCAAGTACAAACTGCCCACGGCCATTAAACTTGGTGTTTTTGGTGATACCTTGCGCCCCAGTGCATTTACTACTTCCTCAGCCGTTTTCGCCCCTTTCAACTCCGTTAAGGATTTACCGCTAATTTCACAGTTAGCTTGTTCTTTTAAATACTTTACCCTATCCCCGGCCTTGGTTTTGAGAATATCATCAACACTCACAACCACCGTTACAGAAGCCTTTGCACTTTTGGGTTTACTCCACACCCCGATAGATGGACTAGTAGCCATTTGCACCTCATAACCCATAATCGCCTCATACACAGATCCGATTTGTTCCACATCCAAGGAACGGTAAGAAAGTCTTTCCCCATCGAGTACAAGTAGTCCTTGTAACACCCGGAAAATCACCCCATCGGAAACGCGGGGAATGTTCAAGTTATTCTCGTTCCCAGTCTCCGACTGGGAACTAGAGTTGTTAGAGTTGTTATCTCCCCTCCTGACTCCTGACTCCTGACTCCTGACTCCTTCTAAAAACGGATATTCCTGCGGGTCAAATAATTGACCTTCACGGGCGGGTAAATACAGATTGGCGTGACAACCACCACTATAAACGAGCCTAAACAAACTCAACAACCAAGCCCAAGCACCATAACGCTGATCCATTGTATCAGGAAAATTACCAGCGTCTTCTCGCAATCTTTCATACAATCCAGTTACGGAATAATAACGGGTATATACCGCATCCTGGGACATTAAACCCCGATCTTCGGCGTATAGTAAAAATACTAATCTTAATAAGATGGTAATCAAACCACCATATATATGTTGGGGATTATATTCTGCAATGTCTCGCAATAACCGCCCATTAGCTGCTGCATCAGCCGCTTGAAATCCTCTTAATAATTCCCAAAGTGCTTCTAATACCTGTTCTGATAGTTGGGTGGAAACTTCGTTTTGTGCTTTGCGACTGCGTTCTAATAATGCTGGTAAACGCTTTTCTAGGGGATAGGTAAATAATATGTCGGGGTTTAGCAACATTTCTAAAGCTGCTAATATCGGTCTACCTGCTATTTCACACATATTATTGATGTTAAATGTGAGATATCCCGATGATTCAGCCGCCGGAGCATAAACGAGTCTTAATTCTATTTCGTTGTATAATATGCCTATATGTACTTTGCTTTCTTTTAATAAACGTTCAAATTTTAACTGGGGTGTCGTTTGCCATCCGGTGTTACTTGCTACTACTTCATCTAGTGGTTGTCCCGATTTGAGAGTTTGTATCAACATTAAATAACCACCCTCTGCACCGGGTACAGCATAGTCAGGGGTGAGGTTTTCTTGATAGGATTCTAAATATACTGATAATTCTGCTAATACTGATTCTGTATTAATTAAATCGCTTTCTTGCCAATCGAGAACCTCGATAGCGAAATCTGCAAAGTTATGTGATTCTGCTTGACTTTCAATAAAATTACGGAGACGTATTTGTAAATCAACTACATTTTTTTGAGGAATTATCCCCGCTTCACTCAGTACACCAGGGGATACAACCCAGCCCACAGGCTGCATTAAGCCTAACCATTGTTTATGGAGGTATTTGTATTCTTTGTTACTCATATTATTGGTGATGGGTGATGGGTATATTATTTTATTTTGTCTGAATCAGACAATTATCAATTATCAATTATCAATTATCAATTATCAATTATCAATCACATCCCGTACATCCTCAAATCCTGGATATTATCTCGACTTACTTCGACTTACTTCGACTGCGCTCAGTACAAGTCGCTCAGTACAAGTCGCGGTAGTTGAGCGTAGTCGAAACTCGATAACCACCTGATTCAGACAATTATCAATTATCAATTATCAATTATCAATTATCAATTATCAATTATCAATCACATCCCATACATCCTCAAATCCTGGTTATCCTGATTCAGACAAAATAAATCATCAATAAAATCATAATAAAATAATTATATCCCCAGTCCCCAGTCCCCAGTCCCCAGTCACCAGTCCCCAGTCCCCAGTCCCCAGTCCCCAGTCCCCAGTCCC
>NZ_JACJPT010000191.1:0-5715 GCF_014696195.1 Sphaerospermopsis sp. FACHB-1094
AACAATGTATTTTTTCGCTAATATGTGATTTTTTAGGCTCAGTTTCCTTTCTTATTTCCGTAATTTCTCTATGTGCCAGATCAGGGTGCGGAATGTGGGATACAATAATATACTCGCTAATTTCATAACACTGATGTTTTATTTCTTAGCGTCTTAACGTCAGCACCTTAACAATTTTTAACTTAAAAATCCCAAAAAAGTTTCAACACCCTTTTTTAGCCCAAAATTATTGAGAATGGTTGCGAATGAATTAACGTATTTTCAAGGGTCTTGACTTCTCACAGGGTTGTGTTATCATAGGTTTTAGAATAATCCAAGGGAGTGGTATTGTCTGAATCAGAATGTCCAGGATTACAGGATTTACAGGATGTTATTTGATGATTGTTGGTTATTCTGAAAGGATTTTTTTGTCTGAATCAGGATGTCCAGGATTACAGGATTTACAGGATGTTATTTGATGATGGTTGGTTACGCACAAGTCATGGAAGAATGAACCGCAAAGAACGCAAAGGACAGGAAGGTAAGAGGTTTTAGAGAGATTTTCTGTTTTCATCCTCTACATCCCTAAATGTTAGTTGTCCTGATTTTCACCATCTGCGTCTATCTGCGTTCCGAAAATCTCAACCCAGGCTGTTAAAAACTTTATATATATTGCGCCCACAGATTTCTAATCATAACATAAGTATACAACTAATCTTGCAGCTTGTCAAGTCGAAAACTAAAAAATATGCGATCGCACAGAGAGCAGGTAGAGGAGGCGATCGCTCATATCCTGTAAATCCTTTAATCCTGTCAATCCCAATTCAAAAAAACCGCGTTTATCTGCGTTCATCTGCGTTTTTTATGCTGAAAATCCTGATTCTAACAATGTATATCGCACATAATAACCACCCCAAACAAACAGGATAATTATTAATGTACCAATACCCAGGAAGTTAGGAGTCCAAAATACAACTTCTATATGATTTAACTCACCTGGTTTTAGTTTCCAGACGAGTTGTTTACCATTCTTTTCTGGTTGGAGGATATTTTCAGTTTGTTGAATATTGTTAACTCCCCAAGGTGTTTGTAAGCTAAAATCTAAATCAATAATTGAACTCGTGACATTTAAGTTGTTTCCTTTACTGGTAAGTGCAGCAAGAGAACGCAAATCTAAATCATAGATTAAATGATTTCTCGATAAAAGTAAAAAGTTATTATCCTGTACAATTAAGTTAGATGCTATATTTGGTAGTTCTGAATTATTGCCAATTTTATCATTTTTTGGAGCAGTGGTATAGTTGAAAAAACCACTAAATTTTTCTTGTAGTTCCTTTCCACTGGTAAAGGGTATTTTGACAATAATTTCTTCTGGAGAAATGCGTTTTACTGAACCTGATAGTTTTCTAGCACGACGTTCTAAAGTTTTTGACCATTCGGAAATATAATCACCGCTAAAACTGATGACTGTTTCCGGCAATTTAATATGTTGTACTAATTCGCCGTTGTTGGTATGATTAAAGTTAATTCCTAAATCATATTGTACACATCCAGATAATGTTAAAGATGCCAAAATTAGGAAAACGGAAAATAGTTTTCTGGTGGTTTTTAAGTTGATGATGTTTTTAAAAACCAATCTTGCTATTTTTATTAATATTAAATGAAATCTGGTTTTTGGCAAATTATCTATATTCATAATATTCAGAAGATGCAAAATATTCATAAACTTGTTTTTTCTAAATTTACCTTTTTACTGTCACCTGTCACTTGTCACCTGTCACCTGTCACCAACTCACACAGTTAACCAAACTAAATAGGAAATTGTTAAAGCGACTGCAATTAAAGCTACCCAAATAAAACGATTATCTTTTGTATTGACTTGACTGAGATCAATGTATTCTGGTTCTGGGGATTTTTGTTTTGTGGTTTTTTTGGGTTTTGCGGTGATGACTGTTTTAGCTGCGTTTTCCCCAATATTACCAAAATCAGGAATTTCTGTCATCCATTCTTTTGGGCGTTTAAGTTTGGGCGCTTTTAAAATATATACTAATCTTTTGGCTTGTGATCTGGTTTCATAATGGGGATGACGGGTGAGTTGTTGACAAAGTGCGATCGCATCTTCTGAACGTCCCGCAGCTTCATAAGCATTTACCAACCAAATGTCTACTTCACCTCCAAAGCGTGTATTTTTTGCTAATAAGGAACTAGCTTTTTCTAAGTTTTCCACAGATTCCCGATATTGTCCATTTTCAAAAGCTACTTTTCCAGCAATGTAACGATTTTTCGCAATTTCTAAACTTTCTGTAGTCATTAGTCATTAGTCATTAGTTATTAGTCATTAGTTATTGGTTATTGGTTATTGGTTATTAGTTATTAGTCATGAGTCATTAGTTATGAGTCATTAGTTATTGGTTACTCTTCCCAGTCACCAGTCACCAATTACCAATTACCAATCACCAATCACCAATCACCAATCACCAGTCCCCAGTCCCCAGTCCCCAGTCCCCAGTCCCCAGCGATGCACTGAGCTTGTCGAAGTGTCCCCAGTCCCCAATCACCAATTTATCATTTAACTTGAGAACCTAAAATCATTGTACCAATTCCCACATCTGTAAAAATTTCTAACAATAATGCGTGAGGAATGCGACCATCAATAATGTGTGCAGCTTTGACTCCTTGAGCGAGCGATCGCACACAACAAGTCACTTTAGGAATCATGCCTCCACTAACTATACCATCGTTAATCAATTGACGCGCTTCAGGAATATCTACTTTAGGAATTAAGGTAGATGGGTCTTTGTAATCGGTTAAAATACCCCGTGTATCCGTCAGCAAAATTAACTTTTCTGCTCCTAAAGCAGCTGCTATTTCTCCCGCTACGGTATCAGCATTAATATTATAAGCTTGTCCGTTATCATCAGCAGCGACGCTAGAAACCACGGGAATATAACCATTACTGGCGAGAGTTTCTAATATCTTGATGTTAACATTACTGACTTCCCCTACAAAACCAATACCTTCATCACCTTGAGGACGAGCAGTAATTAAATTACCATCTTTACCGCACAGTCCCACGGCCATACCCCCAGCTTGGTTAATCAGAGCCACAATTTCTTTATTGACTCGGCCGACTAACACCATTTCTACCACATCCATTGTTGGTGCATCGGTGACACGCAAACCATTCTTAAATTGTGCTTCAATTCCCAGTTTACCCAACCAACTGTTAATTTCTGGACCACCACCATGTACTAAAATTGGTCGCAAGCCTACACAGGATAAAAATACAATGTCACGGATAACTTTATCTTTGAGGCTACCGTCTTTCATGGCCGCACCTCCGTATTTGACAACAACGGTACGACCTGAGAATTTTTGAATGTAGGGTAGTGCTTCGCTGAGAACTTCGACGCGATTAGCTTCCGCTTGCCTGATATACTCGGTATCGTTAATCATTTTGAGAATTGGCTAATTTTCAATTTTGAAGATGCAGGATTTTTACATGATCAAAACATGAAAATACCCTAGCATCACAAAATATCCTCAGATCAATTTTGGTGTTGGGAAACTTGAGTTTTGAGAACACTAGGTATTGCTGCTAGTATCGTTGCCACAATTTGTTCTGGGGTTTGCTCCTGGGTGATGGTAATATGTAAGTCAGCTTGGGAGTAAAGCGGTTGACGTTGTTGCAGGAGCGATCGCAATTTACTTTCAGGATTAGAATCTTGTAAAAGTGGCCTTGTAGTGTCTTCTAACAACCTATTAAAAATTGTTTCCACGCTGCAATCTAACCAAACTATCAACCCATGATGTAGATAACTCCAGTTTTCTTGTCGCAAGACAATACCCCCACCAGTAGCTATAGTTAATTTAGTATAAGCACAAACTTGAGCTAACACATCACTTTCCAACTGCCGAAACCCAGTTTCACCTTCATCAGTAAATATATCATTAATGGATTTACCAGCAGCTTTAACTATGACATCATCAGTATCTATAAAACCATAACCCAATTCTTGAGCCAGTAACCGCCCAACTGTGGTTTTACCGACACCCATCATCCCAATTAAATACAGGTTGACTCCTCTTAATAAATTACTCATAACTTACTCACCAGTCTGATTCATTTACGCTGAACATTTCTGAGCATTGATTGACAAAACTCGAACTCTTGACTCCAATTAATAATTTTTACATTTTATAGGATATAGGCAAAAACCCCCTAACTGGTGATAGTTAGGGGATTATTTTTTGTAATGCAAAAAATTACACATATAACGCTTGACAGATTTGGTAGAAAATTAGTAGAAAGTCCAAATAGAGAGTTTTGCACTTTCTACCACCTGTACCTTAAAAACCAGACACAGTAAGGCTTATAAGCTATGGAGTTAAGCGGAATCGAACCGCTGACCTCTTCAATGCCATTGAAGCGCTCTACCAATTGAGCTATAACCCCGTAGGTTGCATTAGCAATTATGCCAGATTATTTCCATTTAGTCAACTGTGTTCGTAAATAATCCCGACCATTGTAGATGCGGCCGGGATAATGAATCACAAAAGACGAGATGAGATGTAAATCCTAGATTCTACCAATGTTATGCAATCCCAAGATAATACCAGCGCCTAAGATATGTCCAAAAGCGGCAGTAGCAAGTATAGCAGGTAAACCAAAACCACCAAAGAATTGAGGTGCGGGTGCTGCGGGTTCAGCACTGGGATATTGAATTGTAAATTTACCAAAGGCGATCGCAATAATATTGGCGATGATCATAATGATGCCAACGGTAGGAGACCATTCTAGGGGTGTAGTTGCAGCAGCGATTAGAGTAGAAGTCAACATCCGATTTTCTCCTCAGATTACAGAATTAGGGGCTGATAATCTTCATAATTACTAATAAAATTCAACCAATGTCCCAATTTTGCAGCATTATTTAATATTTTTTTGAATTACTTCATAATTGGTGATTGGGGACTGAAGACTGGGGACTGGGGACTGGGAAAGAAAGGGAAGAAAGGGAAGTTAATAACCCAATCACCAATCACTAATCCCCAGTCAACTGCGATCGCTCTTAAAGATCGCAGATCATTTACACTCAACATAAGACTGATTTATTTTCTAGATTTACTATGTCCTTGAGTCTTGACTCCTTACCACCTGCTTTAGCCAAGATTGTGCAACGCTTTCAACGTGCTTCTGATCCAAAGCGCCGTTATGAACAATTAATCTGGTATGCTCAAAAATTACCAGAGTTTCCCGAAGCTGATAAAATCCCCGAAAATAAAGTCCCTGGTTGTGTCTCTCAGGTATATGTCACAGCTTCACTCAATGATGGCAAGGTGGTTTTTCAGGGAGATTCTGATTCTCAACTGACTAAGGGACTGGTAGCACTTTTAATAGAAGGGTTAAACGGATCATCACCTAATGAAATTGTACAACTAACTCCTGATTTTATTCAAGCCACAGGGTTAAATGTCAGCCTCACACCTTCCCGCGCTAATGGGTTTTACAACATTTTTAAAACTATGCAGAAAAAAGCATCGGAAATAGGGGTGTAGGGGTTAGTAGCCAGTTACTGTTTTCTTAACCAATACTAACAAATACTCACATTTACTGAAAATTTCCTGTCATCTTTTGGCTTTGTGACAGAATTACAGTAAAATCACTGTATGCTACTAGGATTCAAAACCCAACTCAAAGTTAACAAGCAACAACGACTACTACTGGCGCAAAACGCA
>NZ_JACJPT010000192.1:0-5513 GCF_014696195.1 Sphaerospermopsis sp. FACHB-1094
TAAAAATTGATAATTTATCGCCCGAATGCTTCGCCCTTACAGGAAAATAACCTGTGATAAAAATTGATAATTTATCGCCCGAATGCTTCGCCCTTACAGGAGTCAGGAGGAGGTTTGAAAATTTCTTTGCCCTCTCTGGAAATCTCAAAAAATGCACGCTTTTTCAGCTATACCCTTGAAAAACCTTGCACTTATTTTTGTGTTTATCACCCTGTAACCTTTGATATCTCTGGGTTTTACATTTATTCAGCATCCCCTAAATTAATGTCAGAAGTAGGGGATCTTTGAGTTATGCTATACTAACTTAAACGTAGTCGTTATGAGTTTGTATACTAGTATGACAAATTCCAAAGTAGAAAACACAGTAGAAAACTTAGTAATTATCGGTTCTGGACCCGCTGGTTACACCGCAGCTATCTATGCAGGAAGGGCAAATTTAAAACCCGTAGTATTTGAAGGTTTCCAAGCAGGTGGTTTACCAGGAGGCCAACTCATGACAACCACCGAAGTTGAGAACTTCCCAGGTTTTCCCCAAGGTATCACCGGACCAGACTTGATGGATAACATGAAAGCCCAAGCAGAACGGTGGGGCGCAGAATTATATACTGAAGATGTGATATCAGTTGATTTGAGTCAACGTCCTTTTACTATCCGTTCCCAAGAAAGGGAAGTAAAAGCCCATAGTTTAATTATCGCTACTGGTGCAACAGCTAAACGCTTAGGTTTACCAAGTGAACATCAATTTTGGAGTCGGGGAATTTCCGCTTGTGCTATATGTGATGGTGCAACTCCTCTATTTCGTAATACGGAGTTAGGGATTATTGGTGCGGGAGACTCAGCAGCAGAAGAAGCTATTTATTTAACTAAATATGCTTCTTTGGTGCATTTGTTAGTGCGTTCTGATAAAATGCGGGCTTCTAAAGCTATGCAAGACAGAGTTTTGAGTAACCCGAAAATTAAAATACATTGGCACACCGAAGCAGTAGATGTAATTGGTGAAGAAAGTATGAATGGTGTGCAAGTGCGTAATAATCAAACCGGGGAAGAAAGCACTATTCCCGCTAAAGGTTTATTTTACGCCATTGGTCACAAGCCCAATACAGAGTTATTTCAGGGACTATTAGAACTGGATGAGGTGGGGTACATTATCACTAAACATGGTGGTGTAGAAACCAGTTTAGAGGGTGTATTTGCAGCCGGTGACGTGCAAGACCATGAATTTAGACAAGCGATTACAGCAGCAGGTACTGGTTGTATGGCGGCCATGTTAGCGGAAAGATGGTTATCATCAAAGAATTTAATTCATGAATTTCATCAAACCCAAATTGAAGGAACAACACCCCACCCAGAAACCCAGAAAGCAGAAACAGCAGCAGAATTTAATTTACAAGCAACAAGGCATAATGGGGGTTATGCTTTAAGAAAATTATTCCATGAGAGCGATCGCTTGTTGTTGGTAAAATATGTGTCTCCTGGTTGTGGCCCTTGTCACACCTTGAAACCGATATTAAATAAAGTCGTCGATGAATTTGATGGTAAGATTCACTTTGTTGAAGTTGACATTGACCAAGATCGAGACATAGCGGAGAATGCCGGTATCATAGGAACACCGACGGTACAGATATTTAAGAATAAGGAATTGGTAAAAGAAGTGAAAGGTGTAAAACAGAAAAGTGAATATCGACAGTTGATAGAAAGTAATTTGTAGGGACTGGGGACTGGGGACTGGGGACTGGTGACTGGGGACTGGTGACTGGGGAATGGGTAATAAATTTTATTTTTACCAATCACCAATTACCAATTACCAATCACCAATCACCAAACAAACAATATGATAACTATTCAAACCAAAGAATCTAAATTATGATTCAAGCTTTACCTGAAACTAAATTAATAACTTTTGCCGAGTTTATAGAGTGGTATCCAGATACAGGAGTTCGCTATGAATTATATGATGGAGTAATTGTAGAAATGACACCACCAGTAGGAGAACATGAAGAAATTATTGGCTTTTTAGTTGAAGAAATAGTCACAGAATATAAACGTCTAAAACTTCCTTATTTCATTCCTAAAACAGCTTTTATCAAACCACCAGAAAAAGAATCAGGATATTTACCAGATATAATATTGTTAAATCGTTCTAATTTAATTAATGAACCTTTATGGAAAAAATCATCTACAATTAGTGAATCAGCTTCAATTCCTTTAGTAGTTGAAGTTGTCAGTACAAACTGGCGTGATGATTACCATAAAAAACTTGCTGACTATGAGGAAATGGGTATTGCAGAATATTGGATTGTAGATTATGCTGCTTTAGGTGGTAGAGTGTTTATTGGCAATCCTAAACAACCAACTATTTCACTTTATCAACTGATAGAAGGAGAATATCAAGTTAGTCAATTTAGAGATGATGATTTAATAATATCACCAACTTTCCCAGAGTTAAAATTAACTGCTAATCAAATTTTTCAAGCTAGTTTGTAAGAGTGTAGATTATAATATAATTTTCATGCAAGTATAGCAGATTGCAGATCAATGAGGTACAGATATTAATTAGACATCTCCAGAAAAGAAATTATGGAACTTATTTATGGGGGCAGGTCGAAGCTTATGGGATATCTAGATGTCTGATTTTTTTGTTAAATTATCGCCCATAAGCTTCGCCCCTACAACTTATGACAAATTAATACATTCTATTTTGGAGAAGTCTATTGTAAAACTCTTGTGGGGTGGGCATCCTGCACGCCCTTGTGTACCTCACTCAGATGAAATCTGCTGTATAATGTAAATATTCAGCCGTCATCAGGAGTCAAAACCATGCAAGAACAAATAACCGAGTATCAACAAGAACTAACAGAACGTATTTCCACATTGGTAGATAAATTATTTCAAGGAAGTAGTTTCTACAAAGTCAAATTAGACCAATATGAAATGACAGAAATGCTGATAGAATTATTTGGTAGATTGTCACCAGAGGAAATGAGAGCAATTAAAGAACATGATTTAACCAGAAGAATTGATAAAATTCTTGTGTTAGAAACTGTTGCAGGGACATTGAACGACTTATCACCCGAAGAAATAGCGATTTTTGATGCAGCGGTAGAAGGAAAATAACACTGTGAATTATTTACTAGATTCAAATTTTAATAGCAGCAACAGCAATTATCTTAGATTTAATTCTTGTTTCTAATGATTCCGATTTATCCAGAATTGAAGGACTTAAATTAGAAAATTGGTTATTGTAAAAAATTGGTTATTGTAATATATAATTTATATTTTTACAGCCGTTTCCTAAGTTATGAGGTACAAGGTTAACAGGCAAGATGCCTGTTCCACAAGGGTTAGAAAAAAATTACCATCATAATTATATTACCATGACTATTACAAAAAGCCGCATACCAAGATTTTTAAACTTTGCTAAATCTAACCTATCCCAGAGATTTATGTTGATAGGTTTAGCAATGACTTTATTTTTTATCTTTTTAGCCTTTTTTGCCCCAGTTTTCCAACAGTGGGGATGGTTACAAAACCCCAAAGAATTTTTAAGTAACCCTATTCATGAAGCACCTTCTTTAAAACATTGGTTTGGTACAAGTCGCTTGGGTTATGATGTTTTTTCCAGAACAATTTTTGGCGCACAAGCAGCACTGCAAGTAGTTATTTTAGCCACTGCATTAAGTATGATTGTGGGTGTACCCTTGGGAATGGTAAGTGGTTATTTAGGAGGAAAATTAGATAAAACTTTACTATTTCTCATGGATAGCATTTACACTTTACCGGGTTTGCTGCTATCTGTTACCTTAGCTTTTGTGGTAGGGAGAGGAATATTAAATGCGGCGATCGCCATTAGTATTGCTTACATTCCCCAATATTATCGCGTTGTGCGTAACCACACCGTCAGCGTTAAAACCGAAGTCTACATCGAAGCAGCGCAAGCAATGGGCGCTTCTACCTGGATTGTATTATCAAGATATCTATTTTTCAACGTTATTCAAAGTGTCCCCGTCCTCTTTACCCTTAACGCCGCAGATGCCATATTAGTATTAGGTGGTTTAGGCTTTTTGGGTTTAGGACTACCCGAAGATGTACCCGAATGGGGTTATGATTTAAAACAAGCTCTGGAAGCACTACCCACAGGTATTTGGTGGACTACCCTTTTTCCCGGTTTAGCAATGACTATCATGGTAGTAGGGTTATCACTACTTGGTGAAGGGTTGAATGAGTTTGTCAATCCTCGTTTGAGAAGAGAAAATAGATGACTGGTGACTAGTGACTGGTGACTGGTGACTGGTGACTGGGTGAGAAAAACTAAGTCTTTCTCCTGACTCTCTCTTGATAACTAACAACAAAACTGAGATACTTCTGTGAACGATAAATTTACTTTAATTGCAGCTGCTACCGGTGGTTTAATGCTTTCCGTTGCTTTATCTGGTATATTAAAAGGCGCACCGCTGATAACTTCGGAAAAATCTCATATTAAGTCTTACACTGTTGCTAATGTGCAGATTCTTACTAAAAAGAATTAATTCCTAATCCATACTAACCATCGTTCCTGTACAACTTGCTCCAGTAGAAGTTAAACTAGGAGCAGTAATAGGATTATTAGCTAATGTTCCTGCGGTTTGACAAGCAACACTTACAGTAATTCCACTTAAAAGAACAGTCACACGACCATTAAAACCTTTAAGCGCAGCAGCGTCATTAGCTACTGCTGTAACCGTAGTAGTATTAATATCTGCTGCAATGTTATAATTCTAATTATTGGTTACAGTAGGAATACCCAGTTGTAAAGTCTCTATATCCCCAGCGAAAGCTGAATTTTCCATTCTGTAAGCTTGTTGCGCTCTATTAAATGCGCATATATAAGTTTTAGCGTCTGATTATTGTGCTTTTGCAGCTTGACTTAGGAAGGAAGGAAGAGCGATCGCTGATAGAATACCAATCAGAATAAATACAATTAACAATTCAATAATAGTAAAACCTGCATTAACTTGATTTTTGATCAGTAGATGCTGCATCAACTTAGCTTTTATGGTTAGTTTCATAGTGGTTTCTTTGGGGATGAGAGAATTTTTGTTACCTCTATGAATAAATTACCCAATTTAAATTATTTTTGTATACATAATATTATACTTGTAATATTTATTATATTTATACCATAGCTACTTTACATAATTTTAACATCTATCCGTTGCAATACATACATAATTTACACACACTTATAAAAAACTGCTTTCAAACTCGTTCAAATTGAACCAAATTGAACCACCCAATTAAGGAAAAATAGCTGTGGTAAAATCTTCTTGGTGTAAATAAATTTCTGCCTGTTTTTGAAGTTGATAAATATCTACAAGAATAAATACTTAATAAATTATTTCCTTGATTTTATACCAAAAATATGTGAAGCTACACAGAATCATGAAATCCATTCATTAGACATCTCCAGAAAAGAAATTATGGAACCTATTTATGGGGGCAGGTCGAAGCTTATGGGATATCTAGATGTCTGATTT
>NZ_JACJPT010000193.1:0-5495 GCF_014696195.1 Sphaerospermopsis sp. FACHB-1094
TGGTGATTGGTGATTGGTGATTGGTGATTGGTGATTGGTGATTGGTGATTGGTGATTGGTGATTGGTGATTGGTGATTGGTGATTGGTGATACAATTTTGGATTTTGGATTTTGGATTTTGGATTTTGGATTTTGGATTTTGGATTTTGGATTGTATTTCATGAATCAAATCTAAAATCTAAAATTCTTCTGCCTTCTGCCTCCTGCCTTCTGCCTCCTGCCTCCTGCCTTCTGCCTCCTGCCTTCTGCCTCCTGCCTTCTGCCTTCTGCCTCCTGACTCCTGACTCCTGACTCCTGACTCCTGACTCCTGACTCCTATAAATGAAAATAATTCTTTTTTTTTGACAAAAAATGGCCAACTTCTGGTAGAATTTCACACTAAAGCTATTTTTATCACTGCCCAATGATCCATCTAATACAGCACAAGGTTCATTGATGACTGTAAAAGGTATTCATACACAAGTGGATGAGTGTAAACAAAGTAGCTAATGACTCCTAACTTAGTTATCAGGTTCTACTGGCAAAATTACATACAAATACTCTCTCTTAACCATTTACAGATGTAAATTATCATGGTTTAACTAAAACACTCGATATAGGTTTTGGTTGAAAGAATCCAGAGTATCCTGAGTCTAGGTTCTATTTCCTATAGATTCTAGATATTTTGTCTTGAGCTAAATTACATATTTAGCCATTCAAAATTTCATAGCTAATCAGCTAATAAACTGAATATAGAAAATTTATATCTGAGTAAATATTCAGGAAATTTATGATATACCAGTTAAATGTTTACAATTTATTACTTGTATTTTGGAGTTTACAGGTAGGATGAAAAATATTTTTTGTCTCACTCCAGTAGGAACACCCGGTTTAACAAGCCAGTCTCAAATCCATTCATCGAAAAATCTCCAGACTTACTCTGTAGGTGTAAGCAACGACTCTGATTAAAAGAAAGTTTTATTTCCCCAGATATATGAATTACTAATTAAGGCATGAAAAAATTGTAAGCCGTCTATAGCGTTATCAAAATTACTGCTTTATACTAGACAGGGTTTAACTAAAAATACAATGACCGGAAACTCCTGATAAATGGCAAACAATAAAACCAGCAAATGCAATACTGTTCAAAATTACATCCTCAATCTTTCTACTCTTGCTAAAATGACTAATCTTGTCGAATATGATTGAGCAACACTAAATAAAAAATTGCTCATAAATCATAAATCTGCCATCTGTTAATATTAAATGCAATAGTATATTTACCTGTGTCTCAAGTTCCTTCTCACTCCACCGAAATTAATAGTAGTGCCACCACAGATGTCACTCCAGTTGTGGCACTGAAAGAACTTGTGGCTAGACTGCATCGGGAACAGAACAAAATTCAAGATTTGCTGAGTTCTTTAGGATTTGCTCTCAGAAGTTTCAATAATTTGAATCAGTTTTTGGAACTGATTCCTCTCATGGCCACCAGAGTTACCGATGCTGAAGGTAGCGCCCTATTTCTCTATAAACCAAATGGTCAAATTAGGTTAGAGCAGCTACATTGGCAGGATAGTCAACAACGGAAAATTATCCGCAAAGCCCTAGAAAATGCTACAAGTCAAATTACACTGTTACCTAATTCTGTACCACTGACAACCACAGGAATTTTAGATGCTCAGATGCATCAATATTTAGGACCAGATGTGCAGATTTTTGGTACAGCAATTATAGTTAAACATACAGAAAGGGGATGGCTTTATGTTTTAAGCCGTGATCCAGAATATAGTTGGACAGAAACTAGACAAAAGTTAGTAAGGTTAGTTGCAGATCAAACAGCGGTAGCTATTGACAACGATGAACTAGCAGTAGAATTGAGGAAAAAAGAACGATTAGATCAAGAATTAGAAATTGGTGCTGAGATTCAACGCCGACTTTTACCGCGTCAATGTCCTAATGTTCCTGGTGCTGTTTTGGCTGCACGTTGTAAACCGGCTAATCGTGTGGGTGGAGATTATTATGATTTTATTCCCACAAATCATAATCAGTTTAAATCTAATCTTAATAGCAGTAAAGAAGATGCCCGTTGGGCTTTGGTAATTGGGGATGTGATGGGTAAAGGTGTTCCTGCTGGTTTAATTATGACCATGTTGCGAGGAATGCTCAGAGGTGAAGTATTACATGGTAATTCTGCGGCGGGAATTTTGCAAAATTTGAATCGTGTTATGTATGCCGATTTGGAAAATTCTCACCGGTTTGTCACTTTGTTTTATTCAGAATATAATCCCCGTACAAGATTGTTATCTTATAGTAATGCAGCACATAATCCGCCTTTGTGGTGGCACGCTGCTACTAAAACAGTGACGAGATTGGATACTATGGGGATGTTGATTGGTTTGGATGCAAATAGTCAATATGAGAATGGGGAAGCACAATTAGAACCAGGGGATACAGTTATTTATTATACAGATGGTTTAACGGATGCGGCGGCGGCTGGTGGCGATCGCTTTGATGAAGATAATTTTGTGACTTCGTTTAATGCTGCTTGTCGTTATTGCAATGGACCCCAGGAAATTGTTGATTATTTGTTTGATAAGGTTCAGAATTTTATCGGTTCTGAACGGCAAAATACTGATGATATGACTATGGTAGTTTTACAAATTTTGTGATTACAGGAGGCAGGAGTCGGGAGATCAAGCTGACTTTTAAACTCATTTTAAACTCATTGGTCAATGGGACAGATATTGAGTTATAATAAGTGGTCGCAAACATTAGTAAGTTATAGCCGGATTTGTCCCGGAGGTACGATTGACCACAAAATTTATCTTAAAAATTCTCTGGTTAGATGAGAACGTAGCTTTAGCAGTTGATCAGGTTGTTGGTAAAGGCACAAGCCCCTTAACTAAATACTTCTTCTGGCCTCGTAATGATGCGTGGGAAGAACTGAAAAAAGAGTTAGAATCCAAACACTGGATTACTGATGTTGATCGCGTTGAGTTGCTAAACAAAGCCACAGAAGTGATCAACTACTGGCAAGAAGAAGGCAGAAACCGCCCAATGGCAGAAGCACAATTGAAGTTTCCCGAAGTTGCCTTTACAGGTAGCGCCTGATTGTTTTAATTTGGTGATTGGTAATTGGTAATTGGTAATTGGTAATTATCAATTACTACCCAGTCCCGATCTTCCAATTATTCCATAGTTTAATGGTTTTATCTTTACTACACATAACCTTAAAACTCCGTGGTGCAGGCATCTTGCCTGCATAAATCATAATATAATCATTATAATATAATTATTGAAAATCTGATGTAACATATAGAGCCTTAAAAGCCCCAGTTACAGCTTACAAATAATATTAAGTGTAAAAACATTTTTGTTTGTATTACTACATTTTCAGCAAACTCTACACAAGCTCTGAAACCCTTCTAGGGATAATTCATGAATTGTCCCTACATTAACTCTTACATAAAATTCATTAGAATAGGCTACTTCCACAGTCATGTATGATGTAGTCATTGGTTGGAGATGCAAACCGTGACTACTTACAACATTGAATTACAAGCGGGAATTTTACGGATTAAATTTGGCGAACCTGCCCAAAACGACCAAATAGTAAAGGATGCAGCGGCACGCTTAGAGGAAATGGCGCAGTCGGGAGAATTAGCAGGGGGTCAATTATTGAAAATTAATGGACCTGTATCTATTCCCGTGGCTTTTGTTTTGGCGCATAAGCTGGCACATATTTATGGTGCAATTGGTTTTTATGACCCAAAGCTGGCTAAGTATGTGATTTGTATTACTCACAATCCCGCTTATAAGCTGGGAGATTTGATTGATTAAATACATTGCCCAATTGTTACTATATGTAAATACTCTGGTTTACACTTTGTATTAATTATTTACAGCGATTGTAATATTCTCAGTTATCATATTGAGTGATAATCATATAAGCTTATAGGTAGAATTTACTGATGACAGCGAGATGAGGATGTTTGGGGCGGAGATGTTTGGGGGTGTGAGTTACAGTTGTAGTAATAAGAAGTATTTATGATGAAAAGTTATCAAGTCACATTGCAGATTCTTCAACAAGCGATCGCAGTTTTGGCAAACTGGGTTAAGTCTGATGTTGTCAACAAGTTATCTTTATCAGCTTCAGATAGTATTGATGATGCTGTCAAAGAAGCTATTCAAGAAGCTATTCAAGAAGCTCAGAAGATTCTATTTTGGCCTAAACAGGGAGAACCACAGGCTTTAAGATTACTATTTGATTATGTGAATTTGAATCCTGAAGAAAAGCAGAAAAAGCAGACAAAAGAACATTATTGGATACCTGAAGCTATAGATAATAATGATCCTAAAATTCCCTATCCAGTTACAAAAAAACCAGATTTAGAGAGTTTAAAAAAAGATATCAAAACAGCCTTAGATAGTTTAGAACAAGAAGATTATCAAAATCTATCTTTGTTAACTTTAATTGTGGAAAAATTTGGCTCATTTATTAGTTTTGGGGAGGAAAATATAGCCTTAATAGACTTGGTTAAAAGTACGGCCGCAGTTGCAGCAGCTTTAGTCAATAATACTGAATCTAAAAATATTACTTTAATTGCTGGTGACTTATCAGGGATTCAAAAATTCATTTATACCATATCTTCCGATGGGGCATTAAAATCATTAAGAGCGAGGAGTTTTTATTTAGAGTTAGTTACGGAAGAAGTCGTACAACAATTGTTAGATAAATTAGAACTTCCTCGGACTAATGTAATTTATGCAGGTGGTGGTAATTTATATATTTTGGCTTCTGGGAAAAAAGAAGTTAAAAGTGTGATTAAAGAAGTACGTCAACAATTTAATGAATGGTTGTTAAAGGAATTTGAAGGGAAAGTATTTCTAGCTTTAGACTGTTTATGTTTTTCCACATCTGATCTAAAACCAGAACCTAAAAGTTCTCAGGAAAATTCTCAAGCTTCTAAATTTGCGGAAAATTGGTCAAAAGCTACTAAAAATTTAGCTGTTCATAAATCTCAGAAATTTTGTGATCAAATTAGTGATTTAATCAAACCACGTTACAGTCATGAACCGTGTCGCGTTTGTCATCGTGACGATGTAGAACCAGACAAACTAAAACCACTGAATGACAATGAATCAGATTCAGTTTTAGCTTGTGGAACTTGCCGCAGTATGTTTGATTTAGGAGGTCAGTTATTTAAAGTTAATGCTATTGTGAGATCAAAACAAAAAGATATAGCTAACACATTACATACACTTTCATTTCCTGGAAATATCTATTATCATCTATTTGAAAATTGGAAACAAATAGATCCTACTGCTGATATGGTTCTATTAGTCAATGATTGGACATTAGAACATTATCAATTTAAGCATTTTAAAAATGTTTATCCCTTGTTATTAGGTAACCAGGGTAAGAGCATCTCAATCAGGCTTGACATAAGGGCTTATCGGAATCTAATGTAGAGTCAATGAAACAAGAACTGAGAACTTGAATCATGTAATCGTTA
>NZ_JACJPT010000194.1:0-5301 GCF_014696195.1 Sphaerospermopsis sp. FACHB-1094
AAGAGATGGCAAAGAAATTTTCAAATCTCCTCCTGACTCCTGACTCCTGACTCCTATGCCCTCACGGAAAGACTTTCTCAGCAACCCCTAACTAGAACACCGATTCATTAATCGTAAGGGCGAAGCATTCGGACAGAATATGAACTGGTTTCAGCGATAGGTTATCACCCGAATGCTTCGCCCCTACAAGAAACAGAAAAAATTTTTAACACCCACTTACTTAGGGTTTGCTGAATAAACCTAAAACCTTGATGTATCAAAGGTTAGAGGCTGATAAACACAGAAATTAGTGCAAGGGTTTTGAAGGGTATACCGGAAAAAGTGTGCATTTTTTGGGATTTCAAGAGATGGCAAAGAAATTTTCAAATCTCCTCCTGACTCCTGACTCCTGACTCCTGACTCCTATGCCCTCACGGAAAGACTTTCTCAGCAACCCCTAACTAGAACACCGATTCATTAATCGTAAGGGCGAAGCATTCGGACAGAATATGAACTGGTTTCAGCGATAGGTTATCACCCGAATGCTTCGCCCCTACAAGAAACAGAAAAAATTTTTAACACCCACTTACTTAAACCTCAAAAACAAAATCCACTTACATATCAAAATGTAAGTGGACTTGTTAATTATTTTAAGTGGAGCTTATGGGAATTGAACCCATGTCCAAATTGGGTATTTACCCCCCGCTCATTCACAGGTTTAGCCTTTCTGACCCTCAAGGCGGGAATCGTTCATTGTCCCGAACGTAGGATGCTCTGATTTAGTCTTAGCCAGCAAGCCAACCAGAGAACGCTTACTGGAGCATCCGTTGGGGTTAGGTCTCTAGTCCTTAACGGAGTCAAACCAGAGACGCTCGGACCTATAAGAGGCTATTAGGCAGCAACTAGGGCTTCCTTACGAGCAAAGCTTACGATATTGTTCGCATTTACTTTTTGTTTGAGCCTTTGATTTGCGAGAGGAGACTCACTCTCGACCTGAATCACAGAGCAGCTTTCGCCAACCTGTCGAAACCGTTAAAGCCCCATGCGTTTTATATTTCTATTATAGTATGCCGTTTTGGAATTGTGTTGGGTTGATCAAAAAAATTTTTTGTCTTTGGGTATTGGTTATTGGGCATTGGGTTATTAACTTCCCCCTGCTTCCTGCCTCCTGCCTCCTGCCTACTGACTCCTGCCTACTGACTCCTGCCTCCTGCCTCAAGAGGGCAACCACAGGGGGTTTGCCCCTACTGCCTCCTGCTGTAAACAATAAAGTCAAACAAATAATGCGCCATTTCTAACTTAGAACAAGGGGGAATTTCTATTTCTCTTCCTTCTTTATCTAAAAATACCGCTTGATTATGATCACTCCCAAAACCACTGCCAATTTTATCAATAGGGTTGGCTACAATTGCATCTAATTTCTTTCTCTGTAATTTCTCTTTCGCAGGTGTGATAATATCCCCGGTTTGTGCTGCAAAACCGATTAATAATTGCTGGGGTTGTTTAATTTTCCCTAATTCAGCAACTATATCGGGTACTGGTGCAAGGGGTAAATTTTCGGGAAGCGATCGCTTAGGTAATTTCTCTAAACTATAATCTCTCGGTTTCACATCCGCAACCGCCGCTGACATGACTATTATATCTGCATTTCCTAACTGTTCTAACATTACTTGCTGCATTTGAGCCGCACTCACTACGGAAATTGCTTTAACTCCTAAAGGTGCATCCCAACTCCTTGGACAATGTACTAATGTTACCTTTGCACCTCTATGCAATGCTGCCTGTGCTAATGCTAATCCCATTTTACCCGTGGAAGGATTGCCTATAAACCGCACCGGATCTAAATATTCTCTCGTTCCCCCAGCACTGATTAAAACACGCTTCCCGCTTAAATCTCTTTTTCCTTGGGTATGCAATAAAGATTGAATATAAACAAATATTTCTTCTGGTTCGGCCATTCTTCCTGCACCGATGCGATCGCACGCTAACAACCCAGAACCAGTTTGCATACCATAAAATCTTTTATCTGTCAATAGTTGCTGCCAATTTCTTTGTACTGCTACCTGTTCCCACATATCCGTATTCATAGCGGGTGCTAATAAAACAGGACAAGTAGAAGCCAAGACAGTATTTGTTAATAAATTATCTGCCATCCCATAAGCTAACTTAGCTAAAGTATTAGCAGTTAAAGGCGCAATCACAATTAAATCCGCCCATTCTCCCAATTCGATATGTAGGGGTTGAGAATAAACAGGTTGCCAAAAATGCTCATCAGTATAAGCTTGATGACGGGATAAAGTTGCAAAAGTCAAAGGTTTGATAAATTCTTGAGCAGAATTGGTGAGAATCACTCGCACTTCTACACCAGATTTAAACAAACTAGAAACCAATTCACAAACTTTATAAGCTGCAATACCGCCGCCTACAGCAACAATAACTTTTTTGGATTTGGGATTTATAAATGATGGCATTATCTCTTTATTTTATTTAATACTTCTTTAGGGACTTGATCTTCAGGAATTGGAAATCCATGATAGGTTGGATAACCTTGTTCATCAAAGGTATTGTCTGAATGAAACACATAAAATTGATCTGTTTCTTTATGAAATCCATAACGTTTTTCACTATTTTCATTACTATTACATACAGAACTATTTAACACTTTTTGAGCTTCTTGATCTTTTAAATTCATAGGTGTAGCATTTTTCCAATATCCTGAAGGATCATGTTTAGAAGTGCTATTTAAACCCGCCAGTAGAGTTAATGGCTTTAAAGAAAAAGATTGATTTTCAAACGGTTTAAAATTTTTTAAAGTTAAAGAACTTAGCATGATAAAACCTCTTGAACTATTTGATTAATTTTTTCAAAACGATATTTAACTTTACTAGATGCTTGAGATATAGATTTCAAAAAATCAGGATCATTTTCCATTTTTTGTTTAAATTTATCATTCAGAGTTTCTTTATGATTGATTAACTTTTCAATTTCTTGAGCAGTTAACTTGCTTAAAGTAACTGACCACAATTCAAACAGAGATTTATTAACTGGGGACTTTTGAGATTTACGAAAAGCCCTATTTCCAAAAATATTATAAGCTGCTTTCATAGCTATAATCAACTTATTCTCTATTTCTTGGATTAAATTATCTTCTATTGTATTTAATTTTTTCATTGCTTCATTTAAAAAATAAGTGTGACCTTTATTTTCGGGATAATCTTGATAGTTTGTTAAAGTAAAAGCAATAAAATATAGTATAAGTTCATGATCTTCGAGGCGTTCATTTTTCTTTTTAGTTAAATTTATTACTCTTTTAAATTCTGGTAAATTAGCTAATTTCTTCAGAATTTGTATCGGTTTACCTGGATTCATTGCTTGGCGCAATTCCTGGTTATTAAGAGGTAATCCACCAGTATTAATTCTTTGAAAAATATTATATTTTACTTCATCAGGAGTTCCAGGTTCAATTAAACATACTGTTAATTCTGTTTCTTCTATTCTTCTTTGATAAGCACGAGGTAAATCATTATATTTCTTGTTTTCTAAATCTTTAAGAAATTGTAATTCAGTTAATGTAAGTTCTTGATCAATAATAAATTTTTTAAATGTATTAATTCTTTGTAAACCATCTATTACTAACCACTTATCATCATTAGTAGCATCTATATAAAATATGGGAATAGGAATCCGAATTAACAGAGATTCAATTAAACGACTTTTGGCTTTAGGTGTCCAAATATCAGATTGTCGGTAAAATTCAGTATCTAAATCAATTTCATCATGCTTGATTCTTCTTAGTAGTACATCCATTGTCATTGGTTTAGTTTTAACCCTAATTTTGGTAGGATCAAATGGTTCTAAATTTTCATCACCATCATCTTGTTCAAAATTAAAATCATCATCTAATTCATTTTCTTGATCTAGTAATTCCATCTGTTGATTATTTGTGATCATTATGACAACCGTTCCTAATTAATTAGATACAAAAAACTGTATATCATTCTCTAATGATACCAAATAATTCATCTACACAAATCATTTAGGTGTTGACTGATATCATGGCTCGCTTGGCATAAGCCTGTATTATTATTGCATCCATTTGTATGGATCTGTTTGAATCATGTAGTGATTATTTGCATAAAATGATTTATATAAGGGTTTAGCAAGGCCAAACCCTTACAGAATTCTGAATTGTTAGATAAAATCTCTATGCTTCGTCGTAGGGTTCTAAATCTAACAGGTAGATATAAGGCTCAACTAATTCTGGACGCTGAAAGGCGATCGCTCGCAGTAAATGCCAATCATTTAAACCCTCAAAAGCATTGCTATAATTATCCAATTCCAGACGAGTAGCCAAATCTTTTACATCTGTTGCTGTCATAGCAGCAATTTCTTTTCTGGAAACGCTTAGAGTTGTCATAATGCTTGCCCCTCCCTTTTGCAGCACTCGCATTCAGCCGTAGGTGGAGTTGAGCTAAATGAGCTAAAATATCCCACCCAATCTATATTACTAATTAGTGGGCATGAAATTTGTAAATATTTAGCTGATTTTTCTCCTCAATTGTAAAAAATTGATAACTTAACCATCCGCAATTGTCTTGATCACAAATTTTCGCAATACCTCCAGCATTTCTAAATTAATTTCATGTCCCATCACAAATTCATGATATTCGACTACCACTCCTAATGCTTCTGCCACTGCCTTAGCTTTGGTAGCAGCTGACAATGGTACAACTTGATCCTGTGTGCCGTGCATAATTAATGTGGGTGGAAAATTGCCTTTTTGTAAGTTAGCAAGTTGAGGATGTGGATACCCACTCATGACAACTAAACCAGCCAAGGGTAAAGTTAAACCTACATCCAACGTCATGGCACCACCTTGAGAAAACCCACTCAAAACGGTGCGAGACAAAGGCACTCCTGTCATGCTTTCTAAAGACTGCAACCAATCTATCAGTAATTGACGACTTGCTTCTAATCCCTGATACATAGTTTCCTCCTGCAAGTCATACCACGCCCTACCAACTGGGGAATAGGGATAGGGATAAGGGGCATTGGGAAACAAAAATTCACAATCAGGTAAATTGAAATAAGAGGATAAAGATTCTACATCTTGGGCATTTGCACCCCACCCGTGTAACGTGACGATGAGGGCGGCTGGTTTTTGCTTTGTTTTTGGCGAAATTCTAATGAAATCTAAAGTCATGATCAATTATGTTGTTAGTTATTTAGTTAGGGCTGGTAATTGGTAATTGCTAAAAACTCTTAACTGTCCCCAGTCACCAGTCCCCAGTCCCCAGTCCCCAGTCACCAGTCCCCAGTCCC
>NZ_JACJPT010000195.1:0-5286 GCF_014696195.1 Sphaerospermopsis sp. FACHB-1094
GTACGGATACCATTCAATCTAGTATCGACTTTGATATTGCCACTGTCGCCTACATTGAAAACCTGACACTAACAGGAACAGCAGTCAACGGTACTGGTAATGCTGGTGATAACGTCCTCACTGGTAACGATGGTAATAACACCCTAAATGGTGGTGCTGGAACTGACTTGCTGACTGGGGGAACTGGAAAAGATACTCTCACCGGAGGAGGAGGAGTGGAAGATATTGTTGGTGTTTATGATTTGTTTGACTACCGCAACTTAGCTGATTCTGTCTTCAACAGCTTTGATGTGATTACCGACTTCAATGCTTATATCGATTGGTTTGTTGTTACCACTGCACGTACCGCATTCATTGATATGGGACCTGTAGCTACTCTTGATGCTGCTGGTATTGCTGCTCTGTTAGATACCATGACTTTTACAGCTAACTCTGCTGCTCAATTCTCCTTTGGTAGTCGTAGCTTTGTGGCTATTAATGATGCTACAGCCGGCTTTAGTGATACCGATGATGCCATTGTTGAGGTGACAGGTTTTATAGGTATTTTGGGACCGAATAACTTTACCAATGTCTTAGTCTAGTTCTTGGTAGCTTTTAGGTAAACCAGATTGTAGAGATGTTTCATGAAATGTCTCTACATCTGTTTTGTAATTGATGCAATATGTAGGGGTTGCTGAAAGTAAATTTATTCAGAAGAATTTTAAATATTTAATGAAGGATAAATAGGAAATAAGTACCCAAGCAAAATTAATTTAACATATTGATTGAAAACCAAAATGCCTGTATTCCTTACCTGTTCCCTGTTCCCTCTCCTAACTATAAAATTTATTTTGCACGACTGCTTATATTAAGTAGGGGTTGCTGAGAAAGTCTTTCCGTGAGGGCATAGGAGTCAGGAGTCAGGAGTCAGGAGTCAGGAGGAGATTTGAAAATTTCTTTGCCATCTCTTGAAATCCCCAAAAATGCACACTTTTTCCGGTATACCCTTCAAAACCCTTGCACTAATTTCTGTGTTTATCAGCCTCTAACCTTTGATATATCAAGGTTTTAGGTTTATTCAGCAAACCCTAAATAAACCTAAGAGGATGTTTTCAAAGTAGTATATTGTGATTCTAATCACATTGCTACCCCCCTCACAGGGGTAGGTTTTTAATATTATTTAATATTAACTGTGAAGGCAGGATCAGGAAGACAAGGAAGGCTTGTCCTGAGCGTAGTCGAAGGGATGGACAAGGAAGATTTGATACGCACAACAGTATTTTAACGGACTTTTTTGGTTACCAAGAGCATCTGATTTTGTACGGTTTTCCTCCCTTGTCCACCTTGTCCACCTTGTCCACCAAGTCTTGCCCTCACGACAATGTAAAATACCTACCCTTGTGAGAGTCCCCAGTCTCCAGTCCCCAGTCACCTGTCATGTATTGGTATTGTGGTAAATTAATAGAATCAAAAACGCTGGAATTAAACATTAATGATCCAGGTTTGCTTTTTGGAGCTACAGTTTTTACAACTTTAAGAGTTTATGATCATTCCCTTGATCATAGTTTAACTAACTGGAAAGCTCATTGTTCACGCTTGCAATTAACTTTACAAACTTTCAACTGGCCAGAACCAAATTGGAATTTTGTGCGTCAAGGTGCAGAAATGCTTTTACAACATTTTCCCGTGATCAGAATTACTATTTTTCCCGATGGGAGAGAATGGATCACAGGTAGATTATTACCAGCAAACTTGACAGAAAAACAAAATAATGGTATAATTGCTGGACTTGCAAAACCAGAATTTGCCCGTTCTCTCCCCAAGCATAAAACAGGCAATTATTTGAGTCCTTGGTTAGCGAAAAATAATGGTCAAGCCGTAAACGCCGAAGAAGCGATTTTAATAGATAATGAGGGCAATTGGTTAGAAACCAGTACAGGTAATCTTTGGGGTTGGAAAGATGGCAGTTGGTGGACACCACCATTAGAAGTGGGAATATTGCCAGGGATAGAGCGATCGCACATTATCCAACATTTACAAAACCGTCAAATCACCATCCAGCAAGCACCTTGGACACCACAGCTAGTTAAAGAATTTGCAGCGATCGCCTACACTAACAGCGTTGTCGAGATAATTCCCATTCATACCGTACATCAGCCCACCGGATCGTTAGAATATAATCCTAAGCATCCTTGCTTTTTAGAACTTAAAGGATTATTTCTACCATGACAGGAACGCCATTTTGGTATATCTTAAGATAAGTTAACATAATTCTCATAAAGCCCTCTCTTATTTTAGAGACCTTACACTAACGCCCAAAAAATACAGGAGGATAGACCTCAGTGAATAAAAGATGGAGAAATGCGGGGCTATATGCGCTGCTGTTTATTGTAGTAATTGCTTTAGGGACTGCGTTTTTTGACAACCAACCCCCCCAAGTAGAAACATGGCGCTATAGTCAATTTATTCAAGAAGTTGATCAAGGCAAAGTAGAAAGAGTCAGTCTCAGTTCAGATCGTTCTACAGCAATTGTTACACCTAAATACGACCCCAATAAAAAGCGTGTCACCTTAGTTAGCGATCCAGATTTAATCAATACTTTGAGAGATAAAGGTGTTGATATTGCCGTATTACCCCAAACCGACGAAGGCTTTTGGTTTAAAGCACTGAGCAGCTTATTTTTCCCTGTATTGCTGTTGGTTGGTTTATTTTTCTTACTCCGTCGCGCTCAAACAGGTCCTGGTAGCCAAGCGATGAACTTTGGTAAGTCCAAAGCTAGGGTACAAATGGAACCCCAAACCCAAGTCACCTTTGGCGATGTAGCAGGTATTGACCAAGCTAAACTGGAATTAAACGAAGTTGTAGACTTTTTGAAAAACGCCGATCGCTTTACCGCTGTTGGTGCAAAAATTCCTAAAGGTGTATTATTAGTCGGACCTCCAGGAACTGGTAAAACCCTCCTCGCACGTGCTGTAGCTGGAGAAGCAGGTGTCCCTTTCTTCAGTATTTCCGGTTCTGAATTTGTGGAAATGTTCGTGGGTGTGGGTGCTTCCCGTGTCCGCGATTTATTTGAACAAGCAAAAACCAACGCTCCTTGTATCGTCTTCATTGATGAAATTGACGCAGTAGGTCGTCAACGGGGTGCAGGTTTAGGTGGTGGTAACGATGAACGGGAACAAACCCTCAACCAGCTATTAACAGAAATGGATGGTTTTGAAGGTAACACCGGCATCATCATCATTGCAGCCACCAACCGTCCTGACGTTCTCGACGCAGCTTTATTGCGTCCTGGTCGTTTTGACCGTCAAGTTGTGGTAGACCGTCCCGACTACGGTGGCCGTAGCGAAATTCTCAAAGTTCACGCACGGGGTAAAACCTTATCTAAAGATGTGGACTTGGATAAAATCGCTCGTCGTACCCCAGGGTTCACCGGTGCAGATTTATCTAACCTGTTAAACGAAGCCGCAATTTTAGCAGCACGTCGGAATTTAACCGAAATTTCGATGGATGAAATTAACGATGCTATTGACCGGGTGTTAGCAGGTCCAGAAAAGAAAGACCGAGTAATGAGCGAAAAGCGCAAAACCTTGGTTGCATACCACGAAGCTGGCCATGCTTTAGTTGGTGCATTAATGCCTGACTATGACCCTGTACAGAAAATTAGCATTATTCCCCGTGGTCGTGCTGGTGGTTTGACTTGGTTTACTCCTAGCGAAGACCGCATGGATACAGGTTTATATAGCCGTGCATATCTGGAAAATCAGATGGCCGTGGCTTTAGGTGGTCGTTTAGCTGAAGAAATTATCTTTGGTGAAGAGGAAGTTACTACCGGTGCTTCCAATGACTTGCAACAAGTAGCGCGAGTTGCCAGACAAATGATTACTCGTTTTGGCATGAGCGATCGCTTGGGTCCTGTGGCTTTGGGTCGTCAACAAGGTAATATGTTCTTAGGCAGAGATATCATGTCTGAGCGTGATTTCTCCGAAGAAACTGCCGCTGCCATTGATGAAGAAGTGCGTAAATTAGTGGATGTTGCTTACGCACGGGCTAAGGAAGTTTTAGTAAGTAACCGTCACATTTTGGATCAAATTGCCCAAATGTTGATTGATAAAGAAACCGTTGACGCTGATGAATTGCAAGAAATTCTGGCTAATAATGATGTGAGAACTGCTGCTTTTGCATAGTAGTTAATCAATTTAATCAGTTTTTCAGATGGGGGTATTTCTGTGGTTTCTGGAAATACCCCGATTTTTTTGATAGGGAAGACGGAATAGGAAGACAGGGAAAAATGTTCTGCTCAATGGAATTAGTAATAATTTAGGAGTATGGGTTTAGCACTACTAAAACCCTACAAAGATAAAAAGTCATTTTATGATCATTTTTCAGCACAAAATCTATGTTTTTTATCAACTCTTTAGAAAGTCAATTGCAACGCTGGAACGAAACAATTATTAAACAACCAAACAACCCTAATGTGTACATTCGTCGGGGAATGGTTTATTTTCAACTGGGAAAAATTCAAGAATCAATTACAGATTTTGATACCGCAGAAAAATTAGATGATCGAATTATTCCCTATCTTTGGCAACGGGGTTTATCTTATTATTATGCGGAAAGATTCGCCGAAGGTGCAAAACAATTTGAAATTGATTTAACTGTCAATGCACAGGATGTAGAAGAAACTGTGTGGAGATATCTTTGTATTGCTAGGTTATCGGGTGTGGGAGAAGCTAGAAATTCTTTATTACCTGTGAAAAATGATCCCCGGAAAATTATGCGTTGTGTCTATGATTTATTTGCGGGTAATCGTACAACTGATGATGTTTTGATTGTGGGTAAATCAGAAGGTTTAAAAGGTAATTTTTACAGTCATCTGTATTTAGGTTTGTATTATGAAGCTGAGGGGAATGAAGAGTTAGCAAAAGAGTATATTGTCAAAGCTGCGGATAAGTTTAAAATTGATGATTATATGTGGTATTTGTCGGTGGTTCATAAACAGGTGAGTGGGTGGAATTAGCAGAGGAAATAAATATTTATTTAAATTTCTTTAGAGAAATGCAAGAAAATATTTCTTTAGAGAAAAATTAAGTAGGGTTTGCTGAATAAACTTAAAACCTTGATAAATCAAGGGTTTCAGGTGGAAAATCAGGAAAAAAGTGCAAGGGTTTTGAAGGGTATACCGGAAAAAGTGTGCATTTTTGGGGATTTCAAGAGATGGCAAAGAAATTTTCAAATCTCCTCCTGACTCCTGACTCCTGACTCCTGACTCCTATGCCATCACGGAAAGACTTTCTCAGCAACCCCTAA
>NZ_JACJPT010000196.1:0-5204 GCF_014696195.1 Sphaerospermopsis sp. FACHB-1094
CAGGAGTCAGGAGTCAGGAGTCAGGAGTCAGGAGTCAGGAGTCAGGAGTCAGGAGTCAGGAGTCAGGAGGAGATTTGAAAATTTCTTTGCTATCTCTCGAAATTCCAAAAAATGCACACTTTTTCAGGTATACCCTTCAAAACCCTTGCACTTTTTTCCTCTTTATCAGCGTGTAACCTTTGATATATCTGGGTTTTAGGTTTATTCAGCAAACCCTACTTAGTTCTTTCTGTGACTCTGGAAACATTTCTTTGTCCTGTATATGCAATATACACCAGAAGAGTTTGGACGCAGTGCGGATTCGATTTTGATTTTGGAAGAAAGCAAGTAAACAAAAAGATCCCGGACTTTTTAAAGAAGTCGGGATCTCTGCAATTATGAGTGAAAATCAAAAATAATTTCAAAAAATAATTTAACAACTTATTTTGTGAACAAATTGTTAAATTGATGAAGGCACATTTTCCAGCAAGCGATCGCGAATTTCTATCAATTGTTCTTGAGTATTAACTGGACATCTTGGCGGTGGTAGTTCATTATTAGGCCAAGTAGGCAAATAATAACAAGGACACAATATTGATGGCATTCCCATAGTTTTAACAGGTACTGGCATCGCGCAGCGCCCACAAGGCAGGACTTCCCAAGTTGGGGTTAGCAGTTCGGCTATGTTTTCTTGAGTATCTTCTAAATAACAATCACGGGTTTCTAAGGCAAGAATTTGTTGCCAACACTCTTCAAACTCTGGACTATAGTTATTGCCCTTTAGCACTGGGTTAGGCAAGAAACTTTGATTACTATGACCGACTATCACTTTCTTCCCTAATTGAAACCAGTGAGCAAGATATTTTTTTACGTTTTGTTTGTTTGCCATATATTAATTGTAGATTTAAATGAGGGAATCTGAGTCCATTAATCCTTAATTTTGCATTAAGATTTGCTTGGTGGTAAGGGAAACCCAAGAACACTGAGATTAAGAACATGACCACCAGTTACTAAGTAAACCGATTCACATATTGCACCTAACTGACGGACTAAACTACCTAAGCGATCGCGAAATTTTCGACCTATAGGATAAGCTGGAACTACACCCCAACCAGTTTCTTCAGCAACAAACAGCAAATCAGCATCAATTAAACGTACTACTTCTAACAATTCTGCTAAGGTTTTTTCCCAGCTTAAATCATCCTCTTCCAAAAAATTAGCTACCCAAGTTCCCAAAGAATCAATCAAAATACAGGTATCAGATTTGGCATTACTGAGAGTGTCCGCCAGTTCCACAGGTACACACAGAGTTACCCAATCTTGTAGACGACGTTGTTTGTGTTTTTCAATGCGTTCTTGCCACTCTTGATCCTGGGGATTTTCCATTGCTGTTGCTATATAAATAACCTGTTTCCCGGACTGAATTGCTAAATTTTCTGCCCATTCACTTTTTCCTGAACGTGCTGGACCTGTTACTAAAATAACTCTACTCATAATTAATTATATTAATTGCCAATAAAAATACAACGCCTACCAACCCTTTGCACAAGAAAACCAGATAAATTTGCACTTTTGACAAACTTCCAAAACTCACATCTTGCACCTTCTCAATAAAAGTGCAGTGGGCATTGCCCACCCTACGCAATAATCAGGGTTGTAGACTTAGATTTTCACAATAAGATGATGGTGCAAGATATGATAATAGTTAAAAAGTATCGGCAGCACAAGAAGCTTTAGGATCTGTTTATGAAACCAGGTTTAAAACGCATTGAGGCAACTTTACATGATTTAGGGATACGTAGTACCGACTTACCACCAGAAACCAGTGATGGGACAAAACGCCCATTCTCCTTTAGAATTAGCATCGGAGCTAAAAAAAGCCAAGAAGTTAAAGAAAATTCAGCCAATCAAGACATTAACACAGTTGATATAAATACCAATAAAGAAACCAATCCCCAATCACAGCCACATTTATTTTCTAAACATAATTCCGTACAAACTTTCCCAGCCCAAGAAACTGAAGTCAAAACACCTAGCTTACCCAAGTTTAAAACACCGAGCTTTAGTAACCATCGTCACGGTGCAAATCCAGCATTAGCGATGAATCTTTTACAAGAGATTCAAGAGATTGTAGCAGGATGGCAAACAGAATTACAATCAATTCTCCAGCAAATTCAGGATATTTATTTAGAAGGTCCAGTGATTAATGGCTGGTTAGAGTCGAATCCCCAAGAACCAGAACCAGGGGGAACTGCAACCCTGCGTCATGGGGAAGTTGAACGACTAATGGATTATGTGCAAGAGATTTGCGAGTCAAAAGAGAATGCTTCTTATCAATCATCCCGTACTGGCTACCGCCTTTGTGGAATTGATGCTACTGGTAAAGCCTGGTCGCGTCAATGTCCAGTTGATCAAGTTCCTCAAGTTAGCATGGCTATTGCCCGTTACCAAAAATTACGTCAGCTTTTTGGACGTAAACAATCTCTGGAAACTCGTTTAAACCAATTAGCGGAAACTCTTGTGGCTTTACACAGCCATATTCAACAGTGATAAGTAGGTAAGCGTTAAAAATTGTCGTTATGATCAGGCTGAAGGCAGAAGGCAAGAAGCCTATTCTGCGGAATTTTTTGCTTTTTTCCCTGGAAAGGGGAGGTTTTAAACCTTAAATGAAACAATTGTCAATGGTCAATTGTCAATTTTTACTTAGGGTTTGCTGAATAAACCTAAAACCTTGATATATCAAAGGTTAGAGGCTGATAAACACAGAAATTAGTGCAAGGGTTTTGAAGGGTATACCGGAAAAAGTGTGCATTTTTGGGGATTTCAAGAGATGGCAAAGAAATTTTCAAATCTCCTCCTGAGTCCTGACTCCTGACTCCTGACTCCTGACTCCTGACTCCTGACTCCTGACTCCTATGCCCTCACGGAAAGACTTTCTCAGCAACCCCTACTTAATAATCTCCTCTTGCAGCTTTATTTCTGATTAACTCCTGTTCAATTTCACTCTTTTCATAATCCTGTGCGCCAAAAGTTCGTTTTAGGGGTTCATTACCCAACTCTTCCCCTGCACGTTTGAGCATCTTGATCGGATTTTTTTGTCTACTTCCAGTTCCCAAATCTTTAGGAATTACTTCACCTGCACGCTTGCCACTTTCGATATAATCATCACCTATTTCTGGTGTTGTATATACCTTGGCTTTCCCCCTTTCTTTAGTTGAGTAAAAAGGTCTAACAACATCAGTTCTCACTAATTTCCCAGCTTTATTAGAATAATATGGTCGAGTTATTTCTGGCTTTTGGTTTTTCAGGGAATAATAACCAGCAGCCTGAGCCGAAAGCATAGGTAAGCCAATTAACCAGATTAAACCAGCTAACATCAATATAGCAAGTTGGCGGTGAATTTGATTAAATAATCTCTTTATTTCCCACATGAGAAAAATGTCCTTTTGAATATTTTACAAATGCCTAAATCTTAAAAAAATCTCCTTTAACTAACGTCTTACTTGGGGTTGGTTAAATGTATATAAAAAGTAATGTAAATAGGGCTTGCTGAATAAACCCAAAATACTTGTAAATAAAAGGTTTGAGGCTGATCAGGAGGAAAGAAAGTGCAAGATTTTTGAAGGGTACACCTTAAAAACTGTGCATTTTGGGTCTGATAAATTAGAAAATCTGGGGATAACAGATAGCTCAAACTATTCCCTATTCCCTATTCCCTATTCCCTATTCCCTGCCTCAACGAAGGGACTTTTTCAGCAAACCCTAAATACAGCAGTAGGAGTTTAGCAATGCTAAACCCCTACAGGTTTCCTATCCCCATGATGAGACTTTGATGGCTTACACCATGCTGCGGTATCAAAAAATCATTTCATACATCAGGTATTTGCAACAAAACAAAATCAAGCTGCAAAATCAAGCTGCAAAATCAAGCTATAGTTACCTGATGTGATAAATAAACATCTTGAATAGCGTGAAACAAGCGCACCCCTTCCTCAAACGGACGCTGAAAAGTCTTTCTGCCAGAAATTAATCCTGTACCACCAGCACGTTTATTAATTACAGCAGTCCTTACCGCTTCAGCAAAATCATTTTTACCAGAAGTACCTCCAGAATTAATTAATCCTACCCTGCCAGCATAACAATTTAATACTTGATAACGAGTTAAATCTATGGGGTGTTTTGTGGTTAATTCTGTGTAAACTCGCTCATCAGTTTTACCGTAACTTTTACCTGTAGCTTTAGCAATTGCTTCATAACCATGATTGCATTCTGGTAATTTTTGTTTAATGATATCCGCTTCAATGGTGACACCCAAATGATTCGCTTGTCCAGTTAAATCAGCAGCTAAGTGATAATCTTGATCTTGTTGAAAATTGCTATTTCGCAAATAACACCAAAGCACAGTTGCCATACCCAATTCATGGGCGTGTTTAAAAGCTTGACTTACTTCTTGAATTTGTCTATCAGACTCTGGTGAACCAAAATAAATTGTTGCCCCGACTGCGGTTGCCCCCAAATGCCAAGCTTGCCAAACGTCTGCAAACATAATTTGGTCAAATTGATTAGGATAAGTCAACAATTGATTATGATTTATTTTGGCAATAAAGGGGATTTTATGGGCATATTTGCGGGACACACTGCCTAATACACCTAAAGTTGTAGCCACAGCATTACAACCTGCTTCTATTGCTAATTTCACAATATTTTCGGGATCAAAATAAATTGGATTAGGTGCAAAAGCAGACCCCGCTGAGTGTTCAATACCTTGGTCCACAGGGAGGATAGAAAGATAGCCAGTATTTGCTAAACGTCCGGTAGAATAGATTTGTTGTAAATTTCTTACCACACGGGGAGAGCGATCGCTATTGATCCAAACTCGATCTATAAAATCTGCTCCTGGTAAATGCAGCAAATCTGAAGAAACCTTGGCTTTATATGTTAGCAAATCTTCTGCTTCTTTACCTAGTAATGATTCCAAGGAATTGGGTTGTAATAAGGTTGTAGTCATATTTTTTTTCTCACGTACACAACCAGAAAACTTAGAAAGGTTTTTGGTTAAACACTATTACTATTTAGGGCTTTTAAATGATGATTTTGTCTACTTTCCCAAGACATATATAAATAGGGGTTGCTGAGAAAGTCTTTCCGTGAGGGCATAGGAGTCAGGAGTCAGGAGTCAGGAGTCAGGAGGAGATTTGAAAATTTCTTTGCCATCTCTTGAAATC
>NZ_JACJPT010000197.1:0-5160 GCF_014696195.1 Sphaerospermopsis sp. FACHB-1094
TGTGGCTTTGAGATTGACAGAGATTTAAACGCTGCGATTAATTTAAAACAAGAAGCGGTCAGATTGATCGTGTTAGCCTGTGGACTAGATAGTGCCGACACTGCTAGGATTTCAGTGAGCGTAGTCGAACTGGTGAAACAGGAAGAAAAAGCCAACTTTTGTTAGCATTAGTTAGCTTTTTTGTATCGGATGAAAGCCAGTTGAGGCATTTACGCCTCACAAGAAATTATGGTTTATTCACAGGAGTCGGGGATCTTACCCCTGAATCATTACCGTAAAAATACTTAATAAATCAACCAAGGTAAATTTCACCAATCATAGCATATTTGGTATAGTATAGATTAAGTAAAATTTCTTAATCTTTGCTGATGCTGAAGATGAAGAAGGGGATCATCTCTGTGCTGGTGGTGCTATATGAATAATATTGGTGGAAAATATCGACTGCTCGAAATTTTAGGAAGTGGTAATTTTGGGACAACTTATTTAGCAGTGGATCAGGATGGAAAAAACTACGCGGTTAAACAATTGACATTTTCTAGCAATGAGCCAAATAAAATAGCGATCGCTCAACGCAAGTTTAATGATGAGAAAGAAATTTTACAAAAGTTGCAAGCTCATCAACAAATTCCTGATTTTGTAGATTATATCGCAGAAAATCAACAATATTACTTAGTACAACAATATATTGATGGTGAAACATTAAGGGAAAAACTGCATAAAGATAAAAATTTGAGTATTGAAAAATCTCAAAAAATTCTCTTAGATATCTTAAAAATACTCCATTATATTCACAAAAAAGGTATTATTCATCGTGATATTAAACCTGATAATATTATGATAGATCATGATGACAAGTTATTTTTAATAGATTTTGGTGCAGTCAAAGCAGAAAATCCCAATGATACAAAATTACAAACACCAGGTACTAATATATTTTCCCGTGGATATGCACCCATAGAACAAATGAGAGGTTATCCAAAAAAAAATAGTGATATTTATGCACTGGGAATGACAATAATTGAATTAATTACGGGATTAAAACCTGAGAATTTAACTGATACTTGGTATAGGGATATTAATATTATTCCCGATGATTTAAAAGAGATTTTATGTAAAATGATTGATGAATATCAAGATACCAGATATCAATCAGCGCAGGAAATAATTAAAGACTTACAAAAACCCCCATCTGTACAGAAAACAATACCTTTATCAAATGGGAAAATAAATAATTCATCTGTGAGTATTTCTAGTCGTTCAGGAACAGATATGATTTTATTTGGGGTGATGTTTACATTAATTTCTATCCTGATTTTTCATACTGCAATGTTACCAGGTATGAAAAAACAAAATGAGCAAATTCCTGGAACTACGGGAAAAATTATCAAATCAGAATAGAGATTGAATAGATACCAGTGATCAGATCCCCGACTTATTTTACTATCCTATAAATAAAATGTAGATTGATCGCAGAAGTCTGGGATCTGGGGATATATAACTACTAATTAAATATCATCTGGGTTAACTCCTAATTCTCGTAATTTATGCGCTAACCTTTCCGCTTTTAATCTTTCCTGATCTGCACGTTGTTTTTCTCGTTGTGCAAACTCTTCAGGAGTTAGCAACCTTTCACCTTGTTGATTATACCAGTATAACCATTCTCTATTTCTCCCTAAATAAGTACCCCTTTCTCTTCCTAAAGCTAAACCAATTTCTGGCATCCATAACTGCCCTTGAGGTTGTAAAATATATTGATGATTTTCTAATTTATAAATCTCCAAAGGTTGACGTTTTCGCCGACATTGACGATTAGGGACATAAATTGCATAATATAAAATTCCTAACTTTGCATAGTCAATTTTCTTTCTTTCATATTCGCCCCCGTAGGTTTTAGACACAACTTCTAAAGCAAAAATAGGGGGAATATTATCTTCTTCCCACAGTACATAACTTAACCTTCCTTCCTCACCAATAAAACGTTCTACACCCAAACTCAAAAAACCATCAGGAACTAAAGGTGGTTTACTTGGTGCATAGTAAATACTCATATCCACACCAAAAAACCAATCATTTCTATTTTGCCAAACTAAAGCTAAAATTGCTTCTAATAAATTAGGAATTAGGTTTTGTAATCCGTTATCCACTGGAGTATCATCAGAGTCAGGAAGTTCCGCAGAAGATGGAAGACATTGACGCAAATCGTAATTTAACATAATCGTCTTCACTATAACTATAATATGTTGATTTTAACATAAATAAAGTAAAAATAAAAATGAAAATAAAAAATATAACAAAACAAATAGATGTGAGTGTAGAGTATTTATGTTATAATCATTAACAATAAAAAATAATAACTTGAGGATTTTTCAGAATGACTACTCTTAACAATCTCAATTTACCCGATGAATTATATCAACAAATAGTAAAACTAGCTAAGGCTGAACATAACTCTATAGAATCTCAAATTGTACTACTTTTACAAACAGCATTAGACATAGAACAACAGCAAATAGAATCAGGAAGACGTACTAAAATTTTGAAACTATTAGAAGAAACCCAAAATATTCGTCGTTCAAATCCAGCAGATTTGAAGTTGCGAGATAGTACAGAAATGATTAGAGAAGATAGAGATAGATGACGAATACTTTCAAATTTGTACTAGATACCAGTGTATGCATCAACCTATGTTCTGACTATGTTCTGATCAATATTGTACTGACAGTAACTTACACAAAGTCACATTTTTTTGAGAAAAACCGTAAATTTATAGTTAAAAATACGGAAAAACCCATATCCGTATAATCTCACTGTTCACAAGCTATAGATAGTGTTAGCTTAACAGTATTAACCATCTTATACAGGTAAAACAAATGGCTGTAGGCATCGAAGAACAGGGTAGCAAATTTATCACTACCGAAGCTATAAAAAATCAAGACGGAGAGCAGAAAGTATGGGATGCTGTACGGGGTGCATTTGCAGATAGAAACTGCATTGGATATTGGCGGTATCCTATTTTTTTCAAAGTAGGAGAAACCAGAAAAGAACCGGATATATTAATAGTTGATCGAGAATTTGGAGTATTAGTCATTGCTGTTCAATCTCTAAATATTGACCAGATTACTAATATTAACAGGCAAATTTGGCAATTGCAAAATAGTGACGTTACCGAAATCAATCCCTATCAAATTGTAGAACATCAACTGCGATCAATCATATCCTATAGTGATAGAGAAGCTGCACTTTGGAGAAAAATTAACGGTAGAGCGATCATTGCTTTACCGCATATTACATCACAACAATGGCAAGAAAAAGGTTTTCATGAATTACCCGATATTCCGCCAATTATTTTTCAAGATCAATTAGGTAAAGCTGGTTTAATAGAACGCATTAACCAAGCTAATATTATCATTCCTGGTGAAAATATCGAAGATAAAGATTGGGAATTATTACTTTCGGTAGTTGGCGGTACTCCTGTATTGCGTAAACCTCCCCGTGAACGAGTTGCAACTATAGGAAAAACCCGTTCTGCTGTTATTGACAGTTTACGAGAAAAACTCTATGAAATAGATTTACAACAGGAACATATCGGTAAAGAAATTCCTCCCGGTCCCCAACGTATTCGCGGTATTGCAGGTTCAGGAAAAACAGTTTTACTCTGTCAAAAAGCCGCAAGTATGCACTTGAAACATCCAGATTGGGATATTGCCTTAGTATTTTTTACCCGTTCCTTATATGATTTAATGATTGGTTTATTGGATCAATGGATACGGCGTTTTAGTTGTGGAGAAATGCACTATGATCCCAAAACAAATTTAAAATTACAGGTACTTCATGCTTGGGGTGCAAAAGAACAACCTGGTTTATACAGTACCATTTGTGAATATCACGGAAAAAGACCGGGAACAGTCCAGAATACTAAGGAAAGACAACCAAACCGGGGGTTAATAGATTTAAGTAAACGACTTTTAGAAGAAATCAAAATTGAACCAATGTTTGATGCAATTTTGATAGATGAAGGTCAAGATTTAGTAGCAGATGATGATTTAAAATATGAAGATAAACAAGCAATTTATTGGTTAGCTTATCAAGCATTAAAACCAGTAAGTGAAGATAAAACCGAAGAAAAAAGATTAATTTGGGCTTATGATGAAGCGCAAAGTTTAGATAGTTTAGTAGTTCCTAAAGCTAAGGAAGTTTTTGGGGAAAAATTAAGTAATTTATTGAATAAACAACCTCTATATTCTGGAGGTATTAAACGTTCTGAAGTAATGCGTCGTTGTTATCGCACACCCGGGCAAATTTTAACTGCTGCTCATGCAATGGGAATGGGTTTATTACGTCCTGAAGGAATGTTAACAGGAATTACAAATAAAGAAGATTGGCATAGAATTGGTTATGAAGTAAAAGGAGATTTTCGCCGAGTTGGTCAACCAATTACTATTACTAGAAAACCTGAATTTTCACCAAACCCTATTCCTGAACTGTGGGGAGAACCGGTTTTAGAATTTGAAACTTTTTCTTCTCATGAAGCAGAAATGACTGCTTTATCAGAAAAGATAATGCACAATATTGTCCATGATGGACTTAACCCCAGTCGGGATATTTTGGTTTTAGTTTTAGGTTCACCTTTGGAAGTAATGGAGTTAGAAACATCTGTTGCAAGTTTTTTAATGGAACAGGACATTGATGTTTATATTCCCACTGCTTTAAAATTAAATGATTTAGTTCCCCAATATCCCAATAATGATCCTGATAAATTTTGGTGTGATGGTGGGGTGACGGTTTCTCGTATTACTCGCGCAAAAGGCCATGAAGCAGATATGGTTTATGTGGTAGGTTTTGATCACGTTGCACGGAATGAAAGTGATGTAAGTTTTCGTAACCAGTTGTTTGTTGCGTTAACGAGGGCGCGGGGTTGGGCAAATTTAAGTGGTGTAGGTAATTATCCCATGTATGATGAGATGCGGAAAGTCATTGCTAGTGGTGAGAGTTTCACCTTTGCTTATAAGCGTCCGCCTAAGCGGGATATTGGGGATGGGGATTGATATTTTATAAGACATAGAAATAGTAATACTTTTGCAGGTGGTATGAGGTAATCCTTCATAAGTTTTTACCCATCCAATTGTTGGTAGTTTTATTGATGTGCCACCTACAGGAATT
>NZ_JACJPT010000198.1:0-4945 GCF_014696195.1 Sphaerospermopsis sp. FACHB-1094
AACCCACCTTCCGCACCCTAAACTGTCACACAACGAAAAATGGTCATTTGGGGATTTGAGATTGGCGATCGCTACCTAAACTTTAGACCATTTTGTATTAAAATTATCCTCAAAGGTCTTCAAAAATCCGAAATTACCGATTGTGACACTGGGGGGTGCGGAATGTGGGTTCAAAACCCTTGCACTAATTTCTGTGTTTATCAGCCTCTAACCTTTGATATATCAAGGTTTTAGGTTTATTCAGCAAACCCTAGATAGGGTTTGCTGAAAAAGTCCCTTCGTTGAGGCAGGGAATAGGGAATAGGGAATAGGGAATAGGGAATAGTTTTAGCTATCTGTTATCCCCAGATTTTCTAATTTATCAGACCCAAAATGCACAGTTTTTAAGGTAATGTGTAATTTTAAGATCCATTCAATTACATCCAGCAATGATAAATCCCGCCCAATAGTAAGGATGATTATAAGGCTGTTGTTGAGGTGATAATTGGCGATGTTTATCAATTTGCATCGTGACAAAATCCCTCAATTTCAACTCTTCTGGTTGCAGATTATTGAGTAAATTTTCATACCCTGTGATCAGTTCTGCAACAGTTATTTCTTTTAGCCAAGTTGTAGCTTCCGCTAAAGCAGTAACTGGAGAGTGATGAAAAAGTAATCTGTTGTAAAACTCTATAATGACTAAAGCATTAGCAGATGATTCCACATTCCAAAGTGTACTCAATACATAAGGAACACCACTATTTAACAACCCAGTTGTTAAACCCACATATTCACTGCTGATATTTTGAATATTATGACTAACATTTTCAGCATTAGTGAGAGTAAACAGATTGTAATTACTAAAAGTCTGTTGACTAATTTCTGATAAAGTCAGTTTATCTTCATCTGCTAAAACTAAAGCTGATTTTGCAACTTCACTTAAATTGTTAACCGCATGACCAGTAAAATGCAAGATGTTATAATCTGCGGCTAGGGCATTTTCTAAATTATCTTTTGTCGCTTGTGAACCCTGGATGTGTTGGGAATTATCAAACATCTGTCTCACCACTGCTGCTGCAAAGTCAACAAATTGTATTTCTTGCTGTATTTCCTCATTAACTGCTGGTTTGATATTTTCCACACTTAGGAATTTTTGCTGTTGCCAATTTGATAACCCATTGGTGTTTAAATCCAAACCCGTTTGAATACTAGGGAGATAATGGATAGTGTAATTTACATCTGGTTGTGCAAGAGAGAAAAGGACATGAAGAGGCAATTTGTGTAAATCCCGATGGGGAATTAAAATTAGATTGGTAATTCCTTCCAGTTCCTGAATAATGGTGGGAATATTGAGGATATTCCGCAGATTTAATAATCTGCCTTCCATATCCACGCACCAGGAATTTTCCAGGGGATTTTCTAAGTTTTGATTTTGGCAATATTCTTGATATTCTTTTTGCCAAAAGTCTAGCCAGCTTTCAAATTCTAGTAACCTTTTTACTGCTTCTGGTATGACTTCTACCTCTTGGATAGGTGTTAATAAAAGTAGCGGTGATGGGGCATCATATTTAATAATAAAGGTGTGTAAAGCAACCGGGCTAAGATGCCAGTAAATAACCGCAGTTTGCGGATTGAGTAGTTGTTGAATCCCTTGATAGTTGAGGGAATAAATTTCATTACTCCCACCAGAAAGCTGTAGTTTTAAACAGGTATTTTTGCCATGTTCAGCAATTTCCCAAGCTTCTACTAAATCACCTGCATTTACCGCTAAATCAACTCCTAATTGTATGAAACCTGCAAATTTCAAAGCGAGTTGTTTTTTGTTTTGTTCCGAGCAGGTGCTTTGATTTAGTAATTGTTGTAATAAATCTAGACCTTGTTTTTGTAATTCCTTTGCTGTTTCTATTTCCCCTAAAGCAACAAACACTTTGGTTACAGCTTGCAATACTTCTAGATGCAATTCTGCAAAATCTTCATAAGTGAGTGTTAATAGTGCTTGTTGATACTCAGTTAACGCTTGTTGCCAATAATAGCGGGGTGAAGGTTGCTTTTTGCCGTGTTCGTAGTGGGTGTTACCCAGTGCTAAATGCAATCTTCCCCAACCTTCTGGGTGGGTATCAGGGCGGAGATGTTTTAAACCTTCTTCATAAGTGGCTATTTTGCCCTCATAACCTCCCTGATTGAGGGTAGGATGAGATTTCGCTATGCTACTGGGTAAACTCAGAGATGCTTTGTTATTAACCACATTCCCCACGGCTAAGGCGCGACCAAGCCAAGCTTCCCAATAGTCGAGTTTAATTTCTAAGGCGCTGTCATAGCAAGAAATAGCTTCTGTAAGTCTTCCCAAGTAAAACAAAGCTACAGCTTGATTATACCAAGCGAGGTGAAAATCAGGTTTAATGGTGATGGCTTGTTGATAGGATTTAATAGATTTTTCGCGTCTGCCTAAGTTTTCTAAGGCGATGCCCCGGTTATACCAAGCTAAGTAAAAATCAGATTGAATAGCTAATGCTTCGTCCCAGGATTCAATTGCTTCTGACCAGCGTTTGAGGTTAAATAGCACCACACCCCGGTCAATCCACACTTCATGATAGTCTGGTTGAATTTTTAAAGCTTGGTCATAAGAAGCGATCGCCTCTTCAAACTGCTCACCTACCCCCAAAGCAACTCCTCGGTAATACCAAGTTTCCTGATCTTGGGGTTGTAATTTCAAAGCCTGATCATAACTAGAAATAGCTTCCCAAATCAGACCTAATTTGAGCAAGGCTAAACCCCGACTAGCCCAAGCTTCTTGGTATTCAGACTTAAACTCTATAGCTTGATCAAAAGAAGCGATCGCCCCATCAAAATCACCCAACTCTCCTAAAGCACTACCCCGGTTGTACCAAGCTTTAGAGAAATCAGATTTGAGACTAATTGCTTGGTCATAAGCAGCGATCGCTTCTTCAAACCTTTGTAAATGAAACAAAGTCAACCCTTGATTAAACCAATACTCGTAAGATTCTGGTTGCAATTTAATAGCTTGACTATAAAAAGCCAAAGACCCCAACAAATCACCAGACTTAGCTTGTTGTAAACCTTGGTAAAATAAGATTTCCGCCTGGTTAGTGACAGTCAGTTGATAACTCAGACGTTGAGTTATTGCCGGAAGATGGCTTTGCCCACCGTAGGCATCACGCAATGCTAATTCCGAAGCTAGTTGTTGAACTAAACTGGTACTTTGTTCCAACCTTATCACCAACTCATCCAGAGTTTGGGCTACTTGTGGCTGCAAATTAGTCAACGACTGATCCCAATTTTCTGCCAAGGGAGAGGCTACAACTTCCTCTACTTCTGCTTTCACCGTCCCTGGGTGTTCTTCCCCTACATACTCATAAATCACATCAGATATTTCTGCTACTGCATTTTGGACACTCAAATGCTGTAGATTACTTGGCCAAGACTCCTCCAATCTCATGGATACTGGTGCAATATCTGGTGCAATATCTGGTGCAATATCTGGTGCAATATCTGGTGCAATATCTACAGTTTCCTTCTGTTCATACTGCCATAATTGCTCACCCAAATCCCGCAGCAATCGTTGTCCTGGAGTTTTTAACGATGGTTCTACTGGTGGTGTGGTTGCCACCGCTGCGGGTTGTGGAGTTTTTTGTAGATTTTGCGGTAAGTTTTGGGCTAAGAACTCACGGCTTAACAACTGGATGCCAATTTCCGATGCCAGTTCTCCAACTTTGCCGATGTTGAGTTCACCCAGTTGTACCATTCGCGTTGCGATCTTACTATTGGGCGCTGGTGAAGAAAGCAACTTTTCAGCAAATATCAGCAACCAATCGATCCAACGCTCAACAGTGATCCGGGGTTCCATTCGCTGCAAATACTTCAGCGCCCATTGTTGTCCCCGCGCTTGATGTACACCTTCAAGCAACTCATTAAACAATACTTCCAGATCCACGTTGGTTAATTCTGGTAGAGACTTTTCTACCATAGACACCTCATCGCCGTTGAACTCATGAGTTCGACGACTGCCAAAGGGGTACTTGAATAAGTTGTTAAGCCACTGCAATAGCCACCTGAGCATTTGCCACATTCTTGGATTTTCTTTCTCCTAGATTGTAGCTATCCTTGTGTCAAAAAAATCATTTAATTACCTAATATTGTCATCATATTGTCATCAATTCATTCAGGAATGGGTTGATCTGACTTTTCCGATCCAGCAGATTCACCCATTGTCTGAGATTTATTTATGAGTACCTGAATAATTTGTTGTGGGTCATCACTTTCAATAGCGAAATCTTGTACAATTTGCTGACGTAAGATGTCATTTTCCTGCAAAATCACCAATAATTCATCCCAAGTCACAGTTTGGTATTCTTCCTCTGGAAAATTCTCCTCAGAGACAGTTGGACTGACAGCATCGGGTCCATCATATTCCCAAATAGGTTCTGCTTGGGTGCGTGTCAGCAATTGCATACCAATATTGTATGCCAGGTCGCCAACTTCACCAACCTCCAACTCACCCAACTGTACTAACCGTGCCGCTAATTCATTATGAGGTTTAGTAGATGCTAATAATCTCTCTCCAAAGTGATTTAGCCAATCTAGCCATTGTTGAGTGCTGACACGATGTTCAATTTTATGTAACCAGTTTTGCGCCCAAGCCTGGCCTCTAGCTTGATGAACTCCTGCTAACAGTTCTGTAAACAGAAATTCTAGATCCGTATCACTCAGAGGTGGTGCGGTTGTTTTCTCAATATTCTGCTGTACTGGTTTAGGACTATGTTTCCTAGCAAATAAACCCTGAAACAATTTTTTGAGCCACTGAATTACCCGCTTGAGCATCTGCTGCACCATTGATTGTTACCTGCTATATAAAACCTAGACAAAGCTAGACTTTACTTTCTACTTCAACGGGAGCATGGGAGCAGTTATCCCTCAGTAGACTTGCACGCCTTAGCCAGACGCGATA
>NZ_JACJPT010000199.1:0-4809 GCF_014696195.1 Sphaerospermopsis sp. FACHB-1094
TTAGAGGCTGATAAACACAGAAATTAGTGCAAGGGTTTTGAAGGGTATACCGGAAAAAGTGTGCATTTTTTGGGATTTCAAGAGATGGCAAAGAAATTTTCAAATCTCCTCCTGACTCCTGGGGCAACCACGGGGGGTTTGCCCCTACTGACTCCTGACTCCTATGCCCTCACGGAAAGACTTTCTCAGCAAACCCTACTTATTCAGGACTAACTTTAGCTGAACTTGCACATATTATCGAGAAAACAGAATATGATATTTATGTTCAATCTAATGGATATTTACCAATTAAAGAATATCGTCATAATTATCCAACCGAAAGAGCAAATGTTGTAGCTGAAGTCCAGTTTACTTGGCGACAAGTAAAAAAAATCGCAATTCCTATTAATCTAACAGTAGATGACGCAACAACTGATGCCGCTATTAACAGATTTACCACTCAAGCAGTTGATGGTTATGATTTGCTGATGCTTGAAGCTATTAGCAAAGCAGGAGCAGGAACAGTTAAGATTATTACTGATGATATGGATTATAGTGTTGTTCCAGGTATTCAGGTGTTTACTAGCAACAAATATGTCATTCAAGATGCTGCTATTCAGAAGAAGTTAGTAGTGCGCTAATTATAAATTAGGTTTACCTACCCAACATTTTATCCCTTAAATGCTTGATGCGATCGCGCAATTTTGCAGCTTCTTCAAACTCCATCTTTTTCGCAGCATCCTTCATCTGTTTTTCCAACACAGTAATTAACTCTGGAATATCCTCCAAAGCAAATTCATCAATATGTTCATCAACCACTTTTAAATCACTAGCATTCAACCGCCGTGAAACATCTAAAAATGATAAAATTGCATTACTTGATTTCTTAACAATCGGTTGCGGAGTAATTCCGTGCAGTTTATTATAAGCCATTTGAATACCCCGTCTTCTATCAGTTTCCTCAATAGCTTTAATCATACTATCCGTTAAATTATCAGCATACATAATTGCTTTTCCGTTGATATGACGCGCTGCACGGCCAATAGTTTGAATTAACGAACGTTCTGCACGCAAGAAACCTTCTTTATCTGCATCCATAATAGCCACCAAAGAAACCTCTGGTAAGTCCAAACCTTCCCGCAATAAATTCACCCCTACCAAAACATCAAACTTCCCATTTCTTAAATCTTGTAAAATTTCAATTCTTTGAATAGAATTAATCTCAGAATGTAAATATCTAACTTTTATTCCTCTCTCTTCCAAATATTCTGTTAAATCTTCCGCCATTCTTTTAGTTAACGTAGTAATTAAAACCCGTTCTTTTTTATCAACTCTATCCTTAATTTCTCCTAATAAATCATCAACTTGACCTTCCGTGGGACGAACAAATATTTGTGGATCAACTACTCCAGTAGGTCTAATTACTTGTTCTACAATCTTATCTTCAGAAACTTCAATTTCCCAACTTCCAGGAGTTGCAGAAACGAAAATACATTGATTAACCTTTTGCCAAAACTCCTCAGCTTTTAAAGGACGGTTATCAGCAGCACTAGGAAGACGAAAACCATGATCAATTAAAACTTTTTTCCGTGCTTGATCACCGTTGTACATTCCGCGAATTTGTGGTACTGTAACGTGAGATTCATCAATTACTAATAACCAATCTTTGGGAAAATAATCAATTAAACATTCTGGTGGTTCTCCCGCTTGTCTCCCTGCTAAATGACGAGAATAATTTTCTACACCGTTACAATATCCCACTTCTCTTAACATTTCAAGATCATAACGAGTCCGTTGATCTATTCTTTGTGCTTCTACTAATTTTCCTAATTCTTCTAATTTTAATTTCTGTGATTTTAATTCCGCAGCGATATCAGCACAAGCAATTTCTAAACGTTCTTCTGGGGTGACAAAGTGACGCGCAGGATAAATATTGACTTTTTCTAAACTGCTGAGAATTTCTCCAGTGATAGGATCAATATAACGTATTGCGTCAATTTCATCGCCGAAAAATTCAATTCTAATTATTCTATCTTCGTAAGCTGGCCCAATTTCTAAAACATCACCACGAACGCGAAATTTACCTCTTCCCATTTCTACATCATTGCGGCTATATTGCACAGATGTTAAATCTCTTAAAACTTGCCTTTGGTCAACTTCCATACCTATTTCTAGTTTAATTGCGGCTTTGAGGTATTCTGCGGGCATCCCTAAACCGTAAATACAACTAATGGAAGCAACAACAATTACATCACGCCTTTCAAACAGAGAACGAGTTGCAGAATGTCGCAGCATATCTATTTCATCATTGATCGCTGCGGTTTTTTCGATGTAGGTATCAGTGACGGGAATATAAGCTTCTGGTTGGTAATAGTCGTAATAGCTAACAAAATACTCGACTGCGTTATGGGGGAAAAATTCCCGTAACTCGTTACATAACTGGGCTGCTAGGGTTTTATTATGTGCCAGAACTAGGGTAGGTTTACCAACTTTTTCAATAACTGCGGCGATAGAAAACGTCTTACCCGTTCCCGTAGCACCGAGTAAAGTTTGATAACGATTACTCGCTTGGATGGTTTTCAAAAGTTGAGCGATCGCCTGTGGTTGATCACCTGTAGGAGTAAAAGGAGCTTGCAGATTAAATTCCATGATCACTGTTTCGTTAAATCTACCCTTTCCTATAGTAGCGACATCCTATATGGTCTACCATTTCTTGCGTAGGGGTAATTCATGAATTACCCCTACTTCTGTTCTACGCTGCGTCAGTCCTCAAGAGGTCGGGGATCTGAAAGCAATCAAGATTTAGCAATACTTGTTTACATAAATTAATAGTTTAAGTTTACTTATGTATCACTTTTGAAGAAACTTATATATATGGGTTGTTTTTTAGAGTTAAACTCTACATATATTAGGAAAAAATACCTTTCCTTAATTATTGTAAAATTCACGTAACCAGCTAGATGCGTTAGTTTACAAAGCATCTTAGCAGCAAAGGAGATAAAAAAGTGGAAGAAAATAACCAAGGTAATACAGAACAAGCTTCTCAAGGAACAATTGTAGTCGCTGGGGAGCGTCCTATTGGTAGCAGTGGGTTACAAGTTGCAGGAACAGTATCAATTGCTGGTTTACGTCCTATCAGTACAAGTAGCTTACAAGTAGTTGAAACATATAATGCAATGGGTATTCGTCCCATTGGTGCCAATACCTTCAGCGTTGTAAACAGTATCAACTTATCCGGAAATCGTCCCATCGGTTCTAGTGCGTTGGTAGTTTCCGAAAACTATTCAATTTTTGGTAATCGTCCAGTAGCATCAAATACAATTGATGACTCTGATATTTTGATGGGTTTTCTAGACTAATTTACCAAAATTATCCTCATACTTTTATCAATTGATAATTGACAATTGACAATTGATAATTGTTTCATTCAAGACTTCCGCCGTGAGCGTCAGCCATACGGTTTAAAAGCTCCCCTTTCCAGGGGAAAAAACCAAAAAAAATCCGCTTTTTCAATCCTCTTCCTTGAAGAGAGAGGTCATTTTCAATTTTTCCCAGTCTTATTCATAAACTGGGATTTTTTATGGGAAAAATGCCAAAATCAAGAATCAGAATATTTGCTTAATTAGGGTTTGCTGAATAAACCTAAAACCTTGATATATCAAAGGTTAGAGGCTGATAAACACAGAAATTAGTGCAAGGGTTTTGAAGGGTATACCGGAAAAAGTGTGCATTTTTGGGGATTTCAAGAGATGGCAAAGAAATTTTCAAATCTCCTCCTGACTCCTGACTCCTGACTCCTGACTCCTATGCCCTCACGGAAAGACTTTCTCAGCAACCCCTATTTATTCCTTTTTGTATAGATATTTAACATCAACTGTATACCTGATGGTGGAAGTAATCAGCCTATATTACCGCTAGTGTGGAATAGTAATTGCAAACAAATAGGACAACAAATGACTTTAGAAGAAAGAGCAAAAGCTACAGCAAAAAATATTGAAGGTAAAGCACAAGAAGCATTAGGAAACGTTACTGGAGATCCAGAAGATAAAACAGAAGGTAAAGCTAAACAAGCAGAAAGCGAAGTACGTCACGCTGTAGAAGATGTCAAAGATAACGTCAAGAAAAAGCTTGATTAATAGTTCGTAGTTGCGATTTATCCCTATAGGTTCGTAGTTAGCGATTTATCGCTAAATTCCCATATTTTTTAGGGCTAAAGCCCTAACTACGAACCTTCCTGAAAATAGGACTTAAAAATAGGACTTAAATTTTTATTTGTCTGAGGAGAAAAATTATGAATCTAATTCAGGAGAGTCGTAAAATTTTGACTGCTTTTGTGTTGATTTTAATATTAACTTTAACCTCTGCTTGTGGTGGGGGAAGAGTTGCAGAAGTTGATCGCTCAACGACTCCAGCGGTGGGAAGAGATGTGACTTATGCTGAATTAGAACGTGGTAATACTCCCGCAGGGCAAAATTTTGGTAATTGGGTTGTACAAACTTCTAAGGGGTTAATTACTGATGCTTATGTGCGAGATAATAATAAGCTAGGTGTGGTTATTTCTCCTCAAGTTAGTCCTAATGAAGTGCGTCCTTTAGCGAGTTCTTTGGTACAAGGTTTTAGAAAGAATTTTCCTAATCAGGATGTGAAGGTTTTGGTATATAGTCCTGATAAAAAACTAATTTTGACTGCTGATTATGTTGCTCAGACTAATCAAATTAGGTATAGCTAGGGTTTGCTGAATAAACCTAAAACCTTGATATATCAAAGGTTAGAGGCTGATAAACACAGAAATTAGTGCAAGGGTTTTGAAGGGTATACCGGAAAAAGTGT